>DASSGT010000152.1:0-2368 GCA_035693345.1 Puia sp.
CGTCGCACATAGCTTTACGACTCCTCTTTATGTGCTCTCGGGTGTTTTAATTTTGGGATCTCTGTTCTGGTTTATTATTAATCCTGCAAAGCAAGTGTGGAAGACTGGAAGTGTGGAAGACTGGAAGTTCTGATGTAACTAATTCACTCACTAAAGATCCGTGGGAAAACTCTTGAACTCAGGACTTATTGCAAACCCGCTGACTGAATGGCCAGGCCGACGGACTGAATAAATTCTTCCGGATGTATGGTTTCGCCGGGTATTTTTTGCTGACGCCAGATGATCTGGTGGTCGCTGATCCCGGTGAAATCCGGAATAATTACGAAGTTCTGGCCATCGGGCAATGTGATCCGGTACCAGTGATGTTTTCTTTCGACGAAGCGACTCGCCATTGCCTGATGTCTCGTATTGTCATATCTGAAACTGATCTTGTGCACAGCCGTAAAGTAGTAAATTCATGAATGTTTGTCAATGTTTTCGCTGCTGAAAATATTCCCCATTATTATATATTTCCGGAAGAGAAATAACGTAGTTTTTCTGTGTGAATTACGATGATTCAGCTTAGATATTATAAAGGGTTCAGGGTCAATTCTCTTCGTTTACAACATCCGCTTCAACCGTATTGAAAACGTAATTTCTCTGGAGACTAAAGCTTACGACAAAAAGAGTCGTCTCGGCGATAATCTTTGACAAGGGAACATTGATGCCCAACTTGACGTGCAGGAGGGAAATAAACAAATATGAAAGGGCTGTTATAAGACATAAAATGATATAGTATCTCACAAGAGAAAAGGTCAGCCCGTGATGGCGGTGAAAGACCAGTTTCCGGTTTATAAAAAAATTCACCAGAGACGATACGATCCTGGAACCGATCAGCGAAGTCAGAATGCTTTTTGTGGCGGAATAAATAAGTATAAACACCAAAAAGTCGATCAACGCGGCTGTCAGGGAAGAAAATATAAAACGAAAAAATACAAAGTAAATCTTCATGGAATCGATCAGCGGATTGAACTTGGAAGATGCATTGCCGTCCAGGTAAACCGTCTCCACTGTAACCTCGCTGATGGGCATTTTTGATTCGTGCACGGCAATCAGCATCCCCAACTCAAATTCGTAGGCTTCTCCCGAAACTTTTAAAAGCCGGGGCAGGATGGAAACGGGTATCCCCCTGAGCCCACTCTGCGTATCAGAAATTTTTACACCGATCAGTGCCCTGAAAATATGCCTTGTCAGAATGTTCCCGAACTTACTTCTGAAAGGACCATTATCACCAAAGCTTCGGACGCCCATCACAAAAGTATTTGTTGCCTCCGTTGTTGCCTGGGCGACCCTGACAATATCTTCCGGTTTATGTTGCCCGTCTGCATCCGCTGTCACGACACATTTTGCTTCCGGATAATTATTCAGCACATAATTGAATGCCGTTTTTAAGGCCCGGCCCTTGCCCAGATTGACGGCATGTTTAAGAACCACACAGGATTCATAGGCAGCCAGGCTGTCAAAAAATGTGTTTTTATCGGTATCGCTTCCATCATTTACAATGACAATTTTTTCAGCCTGCAGACCGATCAATGCCTGAATCAATTTCAACATTGCATTTTCCGGAGGGTTGTAGGCGGGAATAATTATAATCATCCTGATCATTTAGTTTTGTTTCCTTCCAGAATCTTTTCCATATGCCATCCCGCGTCGCTTCTGAAATATAATTTTAATTCCCCTTCCTTTTCCTTTTTGCTTATAAAGTCCTGGATTTCCGAAGGGGCATTTTCATTAAAAATAATATATTCAATTTCATGATCCGTTCTGTTTTTTTGATAAATCGACTGTAAACTGTCGAGGTTTTCTTTGTCAAAATGCAAACCCAGATAATACTGTTTAACACCCGGCAGGTATTTTAAAAACTCATACCCCGAAAGGATCTTTCCCTTTAATTGCTTTGAATAATAAAGATTATACAGTTTCGTATTCAGTGTAGAATCCCCCACCAGTAATCTCGCCTGTTCAGCCTCCTTCTGCAAAAGATACCGTCTGTCGTACTTCACTGAAATGACTGCCAGTATCAGGGCGACCATCAGTAATATTCCATACCAGATATTTGTTTTTGGCAGATGCAGTCCTGGAATCCATCTCAAAATATACTTCAATAAGATGACGGCTCCGATTGCCATCGACAAGCCCAAAAAAGGCAGCAAAAGGGTGACATTCCTTAGATCGTAACTAAAAAAGAAAGCCCATAATAAATAGTAAGGAATGACAACCAAAATCATGGCCATTCTTCCGTAAAAAGCGATGACCGATAACAAAGCAAGCAAAAGAAAAAATGCAGACACAGAATATTGTATGACCATCTTTTTATGATCAGAGAATT
>DASSGT010000153.1:0-4389 GCA_035693345.1 Puia sp.
TTTTGATCGGGACCGCCCCCTCTCACATACAACCCGGTATTTCCTTCACCAGCATTGCTTACACCAGGTAAAAGCTGCAGGGTTTTCATAATGTCAATTTCGCCAAATAAAACAGGCAGGTTCTTAATCTGTGACATGGACAGATCTATCTTCCCCATTTGTGCGCTGGTTACATTAACATCCTTTTTTTTGGCATATACCACCACTTCTTCATTAGTCGTATTACGCTGGTTTATCAGAAAATTGTAGCTGATGTTTTTATCCAGAATGATTTCAACACTTTTTGAAAAGTAGCCGACATAAGACACCGTAATAACGTATTGCCCTTCCGGTAAAGTGATGGAAAAAAATCCATATGCATTCGTATTAACGCCTTTATGCTGACCGGCAAAACTGACGGTCGCACCAATCATATTTTCAGAAGAAAGGGAATCCTTTACGTAACCTGTAATACTGAATTTATTCTGAGCACGAATGATGCCTCCGTAAAGCAATAAGCAAATAAGCAATGTTTTTTTCATCTTTCACTCACCTGTACGAAAACGTAAACTGTCCTTGATTTCACCACAATCAGGTGTTCCGGGTTTATTTGAGTTAATCTTTCCGGAGTATGGATTGGAAATGACCGTTGTTTTGCTTAACCAGTCACCCTCTGATGAATCTGCAAAAGCTGTGGCACAACTCATGTAATATATCACGATACCATCATACTTTACAGCCCGTATGAGCGAATATAAATCCGCCGTGATCATATTAAATTCTCTCTTTTTCTGTTCCATGATTTTTTCACCCAATAAACCTGTAATTTCTGAAGGTATGGATTGCGCCACCGACACAGCGGTCAGTATTAAAGAGGAATCTGCCTTAAACTGGTCAAATCGTATACTGTCAACTGCCACACTAAGATTTTTGGCGGCAACAGATATCCGGTTGGTATCGCTGTTAAAAAACGCATCGGATAACTCAAAGTAAGCTGATAAAACATTGGTAATGGACCGGTCAAAAGCAGAAGTCTTGGAGCCTACCAGTAAAGCGGGATCCTTTTCAGGCGTTTTGTTGTTGTTTGAATCACTTTTATGAAGTACCAGATATGTAATCCCAAGCGCCAGAGCCAAAACAACAATCAATAAAAAGGCCTTCTTCATAAATAGAATTTAATCAAAGATAATTCTAAATGCATTTGCTTTAATTTTGCGCGTTTGGAATAAACTTCATTTAATATATGCTGGCAGGTTTTCAGAATATGACTTTTGAGTTTGGTGCCCGTACAATACTGGAAGATGCCACCTGGCATATCCAGCCTGGTGAACATATTGGACTGATCGGATATAACGGTACAGGTAAGTCGACTTTATTAAAATTGCTGGCTGGTGAATATACACCGAGCGGTGGAACGGTAGAGAGAAGCCGGAGTACGAGCATCGGTTATCTTCATCAGGACCTTCTGAGTTTTGATACGGGTGATTCCATACTAAAGGTTGCCATGGGGGCTTTTGATAAAGTGCTTGCGGTGGAAAAGGAACTGGAGCAGCTGGTTACTCAAATGGAAGAAGAGGAAAAAGCCGGTAAACCACAATCAGAAACTTTGTTACTGAGTTATACCGACAAGCTCCATGAAATGGATCTGTTGGATGGATATAATATTCATCATAAAACAGAAGAAGTTTTGCAGGGCCTGGGATTCTCCAATGCACATTTACAAAGACCCTACCGGGAATTCAGTGGCGGCTGGCGGATGCGTGTATTGCTGGCCAAAATGATTCTTCAGAAACCAGATCTGCTCCTCCTGGATGAACCAACCAATCACCTGGATCTTCCGTCAATCGAATGGCTGGAAAAATATCTTAAGAATTATCAGGGTTCAGTAGTGATTGTAAGTCATGATAAATTTTTCCTGGACCGTATGGTAGATAAAATAGTTGAGCTTTACCAGCAAAGCCTGCATATCTATAATGGGAATTATTCCTTTTATGAGAGAGAAAAAGAAATGCGAATTACCATACAACAAAAGGCTTATGAAAACCAGCAGGATTATATCAGGCAACAGGAAAGATTTATAGAACGGTTTAAAGCGAAAGCCAGCAAAGCCGCAGCTGCGCAGTCAGCAATGAAAAGGCTCGACAAAATAGACAAGATAGAAAATGTTGAAATGGAGAGGCCGGATATGCGGATACAATTTCGTATCGACAGACAACCGGGCAAAGTATTGGTACAATTAAAAGATCTTTCCAAAAGTTTTGGTGATAACATAATTATACAACATGCGGAGGCAGAGATAGAAAGAGGTGATAAAATTGCGTTGATCGGTGCGAATGGAAAAGGAAAGTCAACCGTACTTCGTATCGTTGCGGGAACAGAGTCATTTAAGGGTGAACGAATCTGGGGGCATCATGTGGATGCCAGTTTTTACGCTCAACATCAACTGGAATCTTTAAATCTCAATGATTCTGTTCTGGAGGAGATGAAACATGCCGGTTCCGGAAAAAACGAACTGGAACTCCGGACATTGTTAGGTTGTTTTCTTTTTTCCGGCGATGATGTGGAAAAAAAGATAAAAGTGTTGAGTGGAGGAGAAAAAGCCCGTGTTGCTCTGGCGAAAACAATCGCCGGAAAAGCTAATTTTTTGTTGTTGGATGAACCGACCAACCACCTGGACATTCATTCCTGCGAATTGCTGGCTGAGGCTTTGAATAAATATGAAGGCAGTTATATTCTGGTGAGCCATGACCGCTATTTTATCTCCAAGACGGCGAATAAAATATGGGAAATAGAGGATGGCAGAATAAAGGAATTCAAGGGAACTTATGACGAATGGGTAGAATGGAACAAAAGAATGAGTGCCCAGGCTAAACCCGCTCAGAATAAGCCAAAACCAGAAAGTCAGGCACCGGTTCAACAGAAGGCACCTGAGGTTAACCAGCCTGTTAATAAAGAAGCAAAGAAACAATTTCAGAAACAACAGAAACTGGTTGAGCAACTCGACGGGGATATCAAACGTCTTCAACAGGAAAGTGACCGTTTGGAACTGCAGCTGTCTGCACCGGAAATTTATGCCGACAGGCAGAAATTTTTAGTGGCCGAATCAGAATATAAAAAGGCCGCTCTTAGTCTGAATGTTGCCAAACAGCAATATGAGGTTGCTTTGGAGAAGCTGATTGAAATGGAAGACTAAGACAAGTATGGAAGACTGGAAGTATGGAAGACTGGAAGTGACGACTTATTTCCCCGGGGTTCGTGCCTGTACTTTGTGTAATTTTATATAAACCTTTTTAGCTATTAAAAGAGATTACATTTTTCGTTCAATCCGTATTCCTTTTCTTGCAGGCTTCCTGATTCTTTTTTTCCATCTCGCCGGATATTCTCAGGATTCTCTCACGCACATGCATAAAAGGCCCAAAATCGGTCTTGCGCTGAGTGGTGGCGGAGCCAAGGGGCTGGCTCATATCGGCATATTGAAGGCCATCGATTCTGCAGGTCTTTCCGTCGATTATGTAACCGGCACCAGTATGGGAAGTATTATCGGATCGCTTTACGCTGCCGGTTATTCCGCTGACAGTATCCTGTACATTGCCAGGAAAATGAATTGGGATCAGGTACTTTCCAATCAGAGTTCCCTGCGGAATATTATCATGGAGGAAAAGAATGAATATAACAAATACGACCTGGAACTGCCCTGGGTAAATAATTTTTTCAGGATTTCAACCGGTGTGCTGGAAGGGCAGGAATTGTGGCTGAAGTTTTCTGAGCTTTTATTTCCTGTTTACAAAATAAAAAACTTTGATTCCCTGGATATTCCTTTTAAATGTATCGCCACGGATATTTCGACCGGTCAGGCGGTCGTGCTGGATAGCGGGGAACTGGTATCTGCTGTTCGCGCAAGCATGGCCATCCCTTCCGTCTTTACTGCCGTGGAATACAATGGCAAATTATTGGTTGACGGAGGTATCGTCCGAAATTTTCCTGTAAAGGATGTGCGGCAGATGGGTGCCCAATTTGTAATTGGCAGCAATGTGACAGCCAGTTTATTGCCGGCCAGCAAAGTGAATAATGCCATTCAGGTTCTTTTGCAGGTTGCATTTTTCCGTGAGGCAGAGGATACAAAACTGGAAGTGCCTCTTTGCAATATATATGTTCAGACTCCGCTTGAAAAATATACTATGGGAACTTTTTCCCAGGCAAATGAAATCATTGATTCCGGAATTGCGGAAGGAAGAAGATTATATCCCCAGTTAAAAAAGCTGGCGGATTCATTAAATGCATTGTACGGGAACGACAGCAATTATAAAGAATTACCCGACCTGCACAGCGTTAAAATTTCTTCTTTTGAAGTAAACGGACTTAAAAACACAACAAAAGAATTTTTTATTCATACCACCGGTCTGTTGACGA
>DASSGT010000154.1:0-14190 GCA_035693345.1 Puia sp.
TTGGAAATATTGTTAAAGCCACAGTGATACGCCACTTCGGCAATCGAGTTCGTGGAATCAATCAGGATGCGGCTTGCATGGCCCAGGCGGATTTCTGTCAGACTGTCAATAAACGTATTGCCTGTTCTCTGTCTGAAAAAACGACTGAATGAAACATCACTCATATTGGCCAGTTTGGAAACCTCCGACAAGGTAATGGTCCGGTCAAAATTTTTGTTCATGTAATCGAAGGTCTTTTCGATCCGTCGGCTGTTGTATGAAAATTGTTCATTTGTAAAAGCAGAATCAGAGAGTATCCGGAGGTTTCGTGAAATGGAAAGGTCATGCAGGATGGAAATCAGTTCCAGCACTGAATCGAAACCATGCTTCTGATTCAGCTCAATGAGACGTGGCGCTACGGCCTGTATGGTTTCCTTCGGAAAAAGAATACCTCTGGAAGACTTATCAAACATGTTCTTGATAAAACTCAACTGATTGCGCCGCAGTAATCTTTCATCAAATAAATCTTTGTGAAACTGTATGGTGATCTCGTATATTTCTTTTGACTTACACTGATGGTTAAACCAGGCATGCTGCAGATTGGGACCCGTTAATACCAGTTCGAGATCACCGATTTCTTCCACATGGTCTCCGATCACACGACGTGCACCTTTAGCTCCCCGGATAAAATTCAGCTCAAATTCTTCGTGGTAATGAAGTGGAAAATCAAACCCGGTTTTTACACGGGAAAAAAGTGTAAAACAATCATTCTGTGTTAATGGTGTAATCTCTTTCAGTAAATTTTTTTTCATGTTTTTTATACCACATTGAACAGCATTGGCGCTTTCCGGGCTTCCGAATGTAAAAAAAGTATTATAAAACTGTCGTTATTTTTATGTTATCCATTTCTCTCCTGCCCTTATTCCCAGCGATCGGCATTTAAAACAGCCAGATGATCAGTAAAATAATACCATTAAAAGCTAATATAGTATTTAATAAAAAAGTCTATGGAAAATAGCTTTGGTAAACAAGCTTGCTATATGAAAATGAAGAGACTTCTCCATTTCTCACTGATATTATTTTTCCCAGTTCGGTGTCTCTTCGCACAGTCCTGCAGCGATCCCCGGGCAACCACTGAGACAAAGGCGCTATGCAAAAACTTATACAATCTCATCGGAAAGAATATTTTATTCGGTCACCAGGATGATCCCTGCTATGGTGTAGGATGGAAATATATTGATGGTCGAAGTGATATCCGGGATCTGACCGGTGAGTATCCGGCAATCTATGGATTTGATCTGGGGAGAATAGAATTGGGCTGGACACATAATCTGGATTCAGTTCCTTTCGAAAAAACAAAATTATTTATCAGGGATGCCTACGAACGTGGAGGCGTGATTACGCTCAGCTGGCATCTGAATAATCCGCTGACGGGCGGAACAGCCTGGGATAATAAACCGGGTGCAGTCGCCTCCATTCTTCCGGGCGGATCAAAAAATGCCCTCTATACCAGCTGGCTCGACCGCGTGGCAGAATTCCTTGGAAGTCTGAAAGGGAAGAACGGTGAATCCATTCCCATCATTCTTCGACTCTTTCACGAGCTCAACGGAGGATGGTTCTGGTGGGGAAAGGACCAGTGCAGTCCAGATGAAATGAAGAAACTCTGGCGTTTTACGATTCTCTACCTGAAAACAGAAAAAAATCTGCATAATCTACTCTATGCATTCAATACGGATAAATTCAACACGGGATCCGAATATATTGAACGATACCCGGGTGATGACCTGATCGATATCATGGGTTTTGATATTTACCAGGCAAACAATTTGCGCGATAATAATTCCTTTATGAATTTATTCGGTAAAGACCTTTCTCTGCTGGATTCCGTAGCATCATCCCATCATAAAATTCCGGCGCTAACAGAATTCGGGTACAATGAAATACCCGACAGCAGCTGGTGGACAAAAGTTTTTTTTAAGACCATCAAAAATTACCAGGTGGTATATGCACTGGCCTGGCGTAACGCAGGTAAAAAGCAATCCGAAAATGCCGAGTATTATGTACCTTATCCCGGTGCGGTTTCCGCATCCGATTTCAAAAAAATGTCCGGCAACGGAAAGATTTTATTTGAAAACGGGATAAAAACTAAAAACATGTACAAATGAAAAAGTTCTATGCAGGTTTTACTGCTTTTATTTTGATGAATACATTTTGTGTGATCAGCTACGCGCAGAATGACATCTACGAATTGCTTGTGTATAAATTAAAAACCGCCGATCAGATCACTGCCACGGACAATTATCTGAAAGACGCCTATATCCCGGCAATGCACCGGTTGGGAATCCGGCAAATCGGTGTATTTAAACCGATGGCGAATGATACTTCTGAAATAAAAAAAATTATTGTGCTCGTTCAATATATTTCGCTGGATGTGTGGCAGAGAACAAAAACAAATATTCTGAACGATGCGGTGTATACAGCGGCAGCGAAACCTTTCCGGGATGCAGATACGGCAAACCTGCCTTTTGCAAGAGTTGAGTCAACAATCATGGAAGCATTCCCTGATGCACCAAAACTGATTCCGACCACATTAATCTCCAATCCGGATGCTATCTATGAACTAAGGAGTTATGAGAGTCCGACGGAAGAATTACACCGCATCAAAGTAAATATGTTTAATACCGGCGGTGAAGTGGCGCTGTTCAAACGCCTGGATTTCCAGGCGGTTTTTTATTCGGATGTATTGAGTGGCGGCCGGATGCCTAACCTGATTTATATGGTGGCATTTGCGAATACCGCAGCAAGGGAAGAACACTGGAAAGCATTTGGATCCAGTCCTGAATGGAAGAAGATTTCTGTGGATCCGATATACAGGAACAATGTTTCGGTGAATCATATCGACAGCTGGATTTTGAAAAGAACATCATACTCTGATCTGTAAATAACAATTCAGTTAATAACCCGCTCCAAACATGAAACTGACCTGGTT
This sequence comes from Puia sp., assembly GCA_035693345.1. Lineage (GTDB taxonomy): Bacteria > Bacteroidota > Bacteroidia > Chitinophagales > Chitinophagaceae > Puia. The sequence continues at coordinate 2,969 of DASSGT010000154.1, forward strand.
GGATATCAGTATCGTTCTTTTGTACCTGGGATCCATGGTAACGATCGGATGGGTGCTCAGAAAGAAAGCCAGGCAGAATAAACTGAGTTATCTCATGGGCGGGAAATCCCTGCCCTGGTACCTGCTGGGCCTCAGTGATGCTTCTGATATGTTTGATATCAGCGGCACGATGTGGATGGTCGCACTTTGTTTTATTTATGGCATGAAGAGCATCTGGATTCCATGGTTGTGGCCCGTCTTCAACCAGGTGTTCCTGATGATGTACCTGTCCAAATGGTTACGCCGGTCCAACGCCACTACGGGTGCGGAATGGCTTGCTACGCGATTCGGGACCGACAAAAAAGTAAACGCATCCCATATTAGTGTAGTTGTTTTCGCCCTGTTGGGTTGTTTTGGTTTCCTGGCTTACGGGTTTGTGGGTCTCGGCAAATTCATGGAGATTTTCATACCATGGAGTTCGGTTCAGCCATATTTTCCTTTCCATGTCTCTCCTGAATATGTACCGCACATCTACGGAATTGTATTTACTCTTTTTGCAACATTCTATTCTGTCATCGGCGGTATGCATAGCATTGTGATCGGGGATCTGATAAAATATATCATACTCACAGTGGCCTGTCTCGCTGTAGGTATCATCGCTTTCGTTCGTTTACACGGCCATCCGCTGCCCGTGCCCGAAGGATGGCATAATCCTTTTTTTGGCAAACAGCTGGGACTCGACTGGACAAAAATCATCGCCGATGCGAATAAGAAAATCTCTGAAGATGGATTTAGCCCTTTTGGATTCTTTTTTATGATGATGTTATTTAAAGGTGTCTTCGCAAGCCTCGCAGGACCTGCACCGAATTATGATATGCAGAAAATTTTATCTACCCGTTCACCGAAGGAAGCATCCAAAATGACCGGTTTTGTTTCGATCGTTTTATTACCCATCCGCTACGCACTGATCATCGGATTAACCGTGCTGGCGTCGATGAATTATAACCAGCTGAATTTGTCTTCTCCCGGGGGAACGGACTTTGAAAAAATTCTGCCGGCAGCCATTATTCAATTCATACCAGCCGGTATTATGGGTTTGTTATTTACCGGTCTGCTGGGCGCTTTTATGAGTACTTTCTCCGGAACACTCAACGCCGCTCAGGCCTATGTGGTGAATGATATTTATTTAAAATATATAAATCCCCGGGCAACGAACCACCAGATTATCAGGAGGAATTATGCTGTGGGTATTGCCGTGGTTTTACTGAGTATCCTGTTAGGATTTTTTGTAAAGAATGTCAACAGCGTCCTCCAATGGATCGTAGGGGCTTTGTACGGCGGCTATATCGCCGCAAATATGTTCAAGTGGTACTGGTGGCGGTTCAATGCCAACGGCTTCTTCTGGGGTATGGCATCGGGCATAGCAGCGGCTCTTGTTTTTCCATATATATTTGCCGGTCAGCTTCCCCTGTACAACTGGCCACTCCTTTTCCTGATTTCCGTAATCGGTTCCATCGTGGGTACTTATACCACAAAACCGACGGATATGGAAACACTTAAAAAGTTTTATACCAGTGTAAGGCCCTGGGGCTTCTGGAAACCCGTTCAGTTGCTGGTTCAAAAAGAAAATCCCGCCTTTGAGGCTAACCGCGGATTTGGTTTGGATATGTTCAATGTTGTGATCGGCATCATCGCCCAGTGCTGCCTGACGATCCTGCCGATGTATCTCGTTCTCTGGATGAAACTTCCTTTTATTATCACCTGCGGCATACTGGCCATTATTATCATCATCCTTAAAAAAACCTGGTGGGCCAGGCTGGAGAATTAAACCTGATTTTTTATGAGCAAAATATTTTCTGAGAGACTATCCGCTTTAGAGAGGCAACACGAACAGATCATTCGTAACAAGAATAAAAAAATCAAGCTCAGCAAAGGAGGCGTGTTTAACCGATATGAATTCCCCGTTTTAACGGCCGGACATATCCCACTGGACTGGCGTTATGATCTGAATGAAAAATCCAATCCCTTTCTGCTCGAACGCCTCAGCATAAATTCAGTATTAAATCCCGGAGCGATCAAATGGAAAAACAAATACCTGCTGATGGCGCGTGTTGAAGGCGTGGACAGAAAATCTTTTTTCGCCATTGCCGAAAGTGAAAATGGTATCGATCAGTTTCGATTCCGCAAAAGACCCGTAACTATGCCCGCTTTGAATAATCAGGAAACCAATTTCTATGATATACGCCTGGTGGCACATGAAGACGGATGGATCTATGGATTGTTCTGTACGGAGACGCGGGACCCTGCAGCCCCGGAGGGGGATCAGTCTGCTGCCATCGCGCAATGTGGAATTGCCCGCACAAAGGATCTGGTGAAATGGGAAAGACTGAAAAACCTGGTAACCGGTTCTGCACAACAACGAAATGTTGTTTTGCATCCCGAATTTGTACAGGGAAAATATGCATTTTACACCCGTCCGCAGGATAATTTTATCGATGCAGGAAACGGAGGCGGGATCGGATTCGGATTGGCAGACGATATGACGGAAGCCGTCATTGGCCGTGAAACGATCATCGATAAAAAGGTTTATCATACGATTTACGAATTGAAAAATGGTCAGGGGCCCGCGCCGCTGAAAACAAAAGAGGGCTGGCTGCATCTCGCGCATGGTGTACGAAATACCGCAGCCGGACTCCGTTATGTATTATATCTGTTCATGACGGATCTGAAGGATCCTTCGAGACAGATTTTTAAGCCGGGTGGTTATTTTCTGGCGCCGGAGGGTGAAGAACGCACCGGTGATGTGTCCAATGTGACTTTTTCCAATGGATGGATCGCCGATCCGGACGGTACCGTATTTATTTATTATGCCTCATCGGATACACGCGTACACGTGGCAATTAGTTCGATCGAAAAATTACTGGACTATGTTATGCACACCCCGCCGGATGGTTTTACCTCCGTGCAGTCGGTGGTGCAAATCAATCTGCTCATTGATAAAAATATGAAGCAGCTGAAAAAAGGAAAAACGGCAAAGACATGAGCCGCCATGAATGAGAAAATATTTCTTTAACAATGAAACAATTTATTCCATCGTCATGAAACAAATAATTCCTTTCTGATGGACGCATCCTGGCAGACTTTACCGGCAGACTTAGAAGCAGAACTCCATCGTATTCTGCATTACTGGCAACAGTTTTCAGTTGATGCGGCAAATGGTGGTTTCGCGGGAAGGATCGGCCAGGACAATCAGTTGTTTGCAATCGCCCCCAAAGGCTCGGTGCTGAACGCAAGAATTCTATGGAGCTTTTCTGCTGCTTACCAATACACAAAAAACCCGGATCACCTTTTATTAGCCAATCGCGCATTTGATTATATCAGAACATATTTGACCGACCCTGAATTCGGAGGTATCTACTGGTCGGTGGATTACCAGGGCAATATGTTCGATGGCCGCAAACAGGTATATGCACAGGCTTTTGGTATTTACGGCATGACTGAATATTACCGGGTCACAAAGGATGAGAGAGCATTGGAACTGGCATTAAACTGGTACCAGCTCGTTGAAAAACATAGTCGCGATCCTCTGCAGGGTGGATATATTGATGCGTTTGCCCGGGATTGGTCTTTCCTGGACGACAAAAGACTAAGTGCCAAAGATGAGAATGCTTCCAAGACCATGAACACGCACCTGCATATAGTGGAAGCCTATGCGAACCTGTACGAAGTATGGCCCTCACAGAATCTGAAGACAGCCATCATCCATTTGTTAAAACTTTTTGATGAAAAAATAGTCAATCAGGAAAATCATCATCTGGGACTTTTCTTCACCAACGATTGGGAAATGGATGCAGGAATCATTTCCTACGGTCATGATATTGAAGCCGGCTGGCTGCTGCAATCCTGCTCAGAGTCCATTCACGATACTGCATCGATTCAAACAGCCAGGAGAAATGCAGAATCGATAACACTGGCTGCCATGGAAGGCCTGGATGAAGATGGAGGTCTGTGGTATGAATTTAATCATAAGACCGGGAAAAAAATATTTGAAAAACACTGGTGGCCGCAGGCGGAGGCTCTGATCGGATTCTGTAATACATGGCAGCTTACCGGCAATGCGCGGTATAAAAATGCACTAATCAAAAGTTGGCATTTTATCCGGAAACATATCCTGGACACCGATCGGGGTGAATGGTTATGGGGAGTCGACAGGAACGGAAAGATTATGGCCGGTCAGGACAAGATCGGGATCTGGAAATGCCCGTATCATAACACCCGGGCCTGTTTGGAATTACTCTCAAGGCTTAAAGCCTAAAGCGTAAAATTTAAAGCTTTTTAAAATTGGCACTGGCGGGGATGAATCGATCACCGTCCATTTGTAAATTTGCATATCTGTTTTGGCTTTACGCTTTCGGCTTACTTCTTGGAGCTGGTATCTTTCGCCTTGTAGGTCGTATCTGCCAGAGATGAATTATTCGCATTGCCTGGCGCGCCGGAAGGGGGCAGAATACCATTATTTGCGGCGGAATCCGGACCGCCATTATTCACTGTGGTATCTGTATTTTTGGGTGCTGATTGATTACTATTATTGCTGCAGGAAACAAAAACCAGCAGTAAGGCTGCACTTGTTAAAATGAGAATATTTTTCATATTAGTGATTTCAGAAATCCATTAAATAATACGGCCAAGATAAAATAAACTGGCACGAAATTTTAAGCGATACAAATTAAAGGATTGCATATGACAAACAAAAATTACTTACACGACGATATTCAGGATTCACCGGAGGATCAGGAAAAATTAAAACCGGAAGAAACCACGCTGGATCTACCTGAGCTAAAAGATATTCCCGGAGCCGGCCGCAAATTAAAAAATGCCTCTCTCCTTCCGGGCGATACTACCATTTCTTCTGCAGACGAAGAAGCCGAAGACTTACTGGATGATGACGATGATGAATTGACGGATGAAAATAATATGCAGGATGAAAACGAAGTGACTTCTACCGAAAAAAAACTACTGAGGGACAGTCTCGATCCTTCATATGATACTGATCTCCCTATTCATTCGATCAGCCTGGATCGGAAAGATAACGACGGAGTATTATTAAATGAATCGGGTATGGATCGTGATTTATTCGGGGAAGATCTCGACGATAGCCTGGTGAAGGAAGAAGATGAAGAATCGGAAGGTGAAGGACCGGAGAGCGAAGACTAGCAATAAGGAAGCGGCGTGAAGCTGTGATCCATGTTGATGTATTCTCGAACCTGATTACCTTCTTCGTAAAAAACAAGAAAAGATCTTCTGCGATCATCCGTCTTTTTTTGAAGTTCCAGAATCTTACTAATCAGGAATTTTTTATCTACCCAGGAGAATCGGGTTTCGATCTTCATAAAATCCTGTAAGGAGTAAATGATTTCCCCGCCTTTCAGCACATGCACGGTACTGACAAATCCTCTTTCTGACGGTGCTGAAGTTTCGATTGAATGCATAAGGGGGGTCTTAATGAGTGAATTTACAAGACTGCCGAAGATTTTTTTCGAAATATTATCCACATGTTTCAATAAGTTTTTCACACTGCTTAATATCCGGCTTTAAACGGATTTCGGGTTTTTCCAATATAAATCGGGGTTAACAATGCCGGGGTGTTCAAATCCGCTACATCCCGGAACCATTAGATCACCAACCGGGGAATAGTTATTGCATAACACAATGAATATGAGAATAAACTATATCCGGTCTGATTATACTTTTCGGGTCTTAACCGGATTACTGATTTTTCTATCACTGGCCTTCCGTCTTTATTATAACAGCCCGGTGAAGGGCTCCGTCAGTCCGGCAAATGGAGCCAGCCGGGCATGGCTGATATCCAAACAGGACACGCTCAACGCACCGGTGATCGAGGGAAATTTTATGATCACAAATGCAAAACCGGGAAATTATACGCTGATGCTGGAAGCCAGACCGCCTTACAGAGATAGTTTCAAGCAGGATGTTCTTGTAGTGGAAGGACAGCCCACTGATGTAGGTGTGATTGAAATGAATAAATAAACAAATCATGCCGAAACAAAAAGACGAGTCGGGAGAAAAAAGTAAAAACACGAAAGTAAATATTCAGAAAACTTCTGAAAATACGCATCTCGGATCTTCCAATGCTTTTGAAGAAACTGAAAATACACTTTCCAGAGATGCAGATAATATCAGCGATGAAAAACTGGATGAAATGTTAGGGGATGAATAGATTCCAATAATTGGAAAATATTTCCAATTGATTTGTAGATATATATCCTCAATACACCTTAATATAATTTATGGATAGTAAACTTTTTGGCATCATAATACGTATTCTATAATAGAAACTCCCGCTCATGTTGAAAATAATGATCATTGAGGACGACCTTGATTTGTTGCATGGTCTGCGGTTCTTACTACAGGCTTACCATTGCAAGATTTGCCCTTTATCAGATGCGGATGAAATTCTGAAAACAGTCAGCCTATTACAACCCGACCTGATTTTACTCGACATCAAACTTGATCACAGCAATGGCCTCGATGTCTGCAGGGAGATCAAAAACAGTTATTTGGAAAATGTACCCGTTTATATCATGTCGGGACTACCCGATGTTGATAAAAAAGCGTATGAAGCAGGCGCTGACTATTTTCTTCCGAAGCCCTTTGATTCTGAAACGCTACTGGCAAAAATCAAGACACTGGAAAATTCATCCCTCGAGAACCACTCTTAAGCTGAAGGTGGAAAGCGCAAAGCGTAAAGCAAATTTTATTTTCGCCTAACTCATGAGTTCATGTTCCGGTTCGGTTTATTTCATCGAAGGTGATTTTTTTATGTCTGCCTTGAGCTTTACGCTTTATGCTTTGAGCACAAAACCTTTCCCAATTTGGTACGTTTTCCCAAGCCCGTACTAGTGAAAATAACCCGGCAGACGCTTTTAAAAACGGAATTCGCAAACTATCTTTATATTCTCCTCTCATCCTTTGATCACCTACGATCTTTCATTTTCTTATCAACCGTATTCCGACTAACTAATCCGATCCTTTAAAGACCGCCTTTCGTAACCCCCAAAAGCGCATTCTTTAAATTGATCAGTATGAAAACGTCTACCCCTTGCCGAAATCTTATTTTTGATTTATTCCGGTTTACCAGAAACAGAACATCTCTGCCCGCATTGATGATCATTTTTCTATTTCAGGTCAGTGATTTAAAAAGCCAGAACTGCAAACTTTGTTCTATTCCTTCCTTTCCCAGCGTTACCATCTATCAGTCTTTTCAAACAGGCCATGGAATTGGATTTGGCGCCGAAGCCGGCACCTGGAATAAAGACGCCGGTAAATTCAGTTATTTTGTTGGTACCAGTATGGTATGGGTTGAGAACAAACCGACCGACGCAAAAACAATCAGTTCGCAAAAACAGGCTTTATTAAGCTTCTACCTGAAAGGCCAGTACCAGCTGTCAAATCATCTGTATGTGATCGCCGCACCGGGCATCGTAGATCTTTCTTATTTTGATTTGCAGACAGGTTTCCGCTATGTGTTTCCGGTGACAAGCGTAATTGGAATCGGTATTGAACCAGCATATTCATTCAATCAGAGACAGTTCCTGATCAATACTAACGTACATTTTGCTTTAAAATAAAATATAAAACCCATGCACAGTTGTAAAACCATGCATGGGTTCAGGAATGGATAATCTTTAATGCACTTTATCTACGTTGTTGTATTTGTCCGTCCAGTAAGCAATTTTAGCCTGATCCTTCTTTGATTCATAAATGGTGACCAGCATATCATACGAGTCCCTTAAAGCCACTTTATCCCCTTTCTTTAGCTTGGTTTGTGTTCCGAGGATCTGCTCCACTTTTTCGAGATAGGGAATGGCTTCATCAAATTTTTTCGCCGACTGCGCACGGTAATCCTGACGTTGTTTCAGTTCAGCCGCATTGGTATTTCCCTTTGGTTTACCCAGTATCTGGAATTCGACGCCTTCATTATAAGCGATCTGTCCGAGCACCAGGTTAGCCTGCGGATAATTGGGATTCAGCTTTAAACTGGTTAACAATTTCTCCTGCGCCTTTTTGATGAGTTCATCAGAATTCGCGACTCGTTTACCAGAACTGGTATCTGTTGCATATTGGTATAGCTCCAGGCCGTAATTAAAAAAGTAAATGGAACTGTCGGGATGTTCTTTGTTAATCTCTTCATATTTGGCAAAAAGCGAATCCTTGGGACCGGTTTTTCTCAACACGTCCAATTGCAGTTCGTCATAAAAAATATCATTTGGATATTTGGATTTGCCCAATGCAATATAATGGGCCGCATTCACCTTGTCACCTTTACGGGTGTAGTAATCCGAAAGCCACTTATAGATTTCACTCATATCATTACCGCCGATCTTGGTTATACCCGAGTCAGCAATGATCTTGTAATAAATCAGCGCGGAATCCCGCTTTTCAGATTTTTCAGCCGAAATACCTGCATAAAGTGTAGATGTGGTATCCATGGCCTGTTTGATCCATCCCTGTTTATACATAAAGGTGATGGCAGAAATCGCATTGGTAAAATCGGTATATGATTCGCTCCACTTTTGCGCATTATAATTGGCGGCGCCCAGGGTGAAAAGACCCTGATAAATTTCATTGACAGGTTTGTAACCATCGGCAGCGAGCAGTACCGATTTCTTATCATCGTACTGCACATATTTTTTCAAAGCATCCAGCGAATGGATGAGTGCGTCCGGGTATTGACCCTTCAGGGTATTATCCGCCGCGATGGCGTTATAGATCTTGACTTTGGTATACCAGGCTTCTGCATTTTTCTGATTTTTTTCAACCATCAATACCTTGTCAATTTCGTCCTTCGCACCAGCGAGATTATTTGCCTTTAATAAATCTTTTGCCTTGTCTACGGACTGGGCAAACAATCCGTTAAATACGACGGCCATTAAAAGGCTAAAAAGCATCCGTTTCATGAGATTTTTATTTGAAGTTTTCTGATGACATTATTCTGGATTGGGTTCCGTAGGCAATATATCCAAAACCGGGCCTTCCCCTCCTTTTATTTCCTCAATGGTCGATTCTTCATCCAATTGTGTGATAGCAGCAATTCCATCCCCCTCATCCAGCCGGATCAGTTTAACACCCTGCGTGGCTCTGCCCAGCTCACTGATCCCACTGACCGGCATGCGAATCGTAATGCCCGATTTGCAGGTGATCATGAGGTCTTCTTTTTCAGTAACATCAAGGATACCGACCAGCTGACCGGTTTTATCTGTGACCTGAATGGTTTTAATTCCTTTGCCTCCCCGGTTTGTTACACGGTACTCTTCTACCTGGGTTCGCTTTCCATAACCATTTTCACTGACAACCAGGACGGTTTTTGATTTATCGTCCTTGTTGACACATATCATGCCAATCACTTCGTCAGAACTGTCATCAACTTCTATTCCACTTACACCGATCGCTCCCCTTCCGGTAGGCCTTACATTTTCTTCCGGAAACCGGATGGCGCGTCCTGATTTTATGGCCATCATGATTTCACAATTTCCGTCTGTCAATCTCGCCGTCAGCAGTTGGTCATTCTCAAGTATCGTGATCGCGTTGACACCACTTTGACGGGGCCGGCTGAAATCTTCCAGTTGTGTTTTCTTAATAACACCCCGCTTGGTACAAAGCACTATATAATGACTGTTCAAAAATTCATTATCCTTCAGATCCTTCACATCGATGATAGCTTTTATTTTATCATCCGGCGGAATCTGGATCAGATTCTGAACGGCACGGCCTTTGCCAACACGATCGCCCTCCGGAATCTGATATACATTCAGCCAGAAACACCTGCCTTTTTCTGTAAAGAAAAGCAAAGTATGATGAGAGCTGGCAACAAAAAGATGTTCTATATAATCTTCGAGACGGGCCTTGCCTCCGCTTAACCCTCTTCCTCCACGGCGCTGCTGGCGGTATTCGGTAGCCGATGTTCTCTTGATATAACCATTATGTGAAATCGTGATCACTACATCTTCTTCCTTGATCAGATCCTTGATCTGTACTTCATCATCCAGGTAGGTAATTTCCGTTTTGCGTGCGTCGCCAAATTTTTCCTTTATATCGATAAGCTCTGCCCGGATCAGGGCAAAACGTTTTGATTCATCCTGCAATAGATCATTCAGATAGGCAATATGTTTTTGCAATTCATCATATTCATTCCGGATCTTATCTCTTTCCATTCCGGTGAGGCGTTGCAAACGCATTTCCAAAATGGCTTTCGCCTGAATTTCACTCAGTCCCCATCCGGCATTGATCAGACTGTCTTTAGCCTGTTCCGGTGTGGACGATGAACGGATTAATGAAATCACTTCGTCCAGATGATCGAGTGCAATGAGATAACCCTGTAGTATATGCGCTCTTTTTTCAGCTTCCTTTAATTCGAATTGTGTTCGACGAACCACCACTTCGTGGCGGAAATCGATAAATTCTGAAATGATCTCTCTCAGATTGAGCGTACGCGGACGGCCCTTGACGAGTGCCACATTATTGATACCATAAGAAGTCTGGAGTTCGGTATGCTTGTACACCTGATTAATCACTACGTTGGCTACCGCGTCACGACGCAGATCGATTACGATGCGGATACCATCTTTTTCACTGGATTCATTTCGCACATCAGAAATACCCTCGATGATCTTTTCATTCGTCAGCTGGGCGATGCGGTCACAAAGCGCATCGATATTCACCTGGTATGGTGTTTCTGTAATAATAATCTGCTCACGTCCGCTGGCCTTGGTATCCACATGCAGTTTTCCTCTGAGTACCACACGGCCCCTGCCTGTATGCATGGCGGCTTTTACGCCCTCCATACCAAAGATCACACCTCCTGTAGGGAAATCTGGCGCTTTGACATGTTTCATCAGTTCCTCAATGGAAATATCCCGCTTATCAATAAATGCTACGCAGCCATCGATGGATTCAGACAGGTTATGCGGAAGCATGTTGGTCGCCATTCCCACAGCGATACCGCTGGCACCGTTGATCAGCAGTTGCGGAAAACGGGCAGGAAGGATGGTTGGCTCACTGAGCGATTCATCAAAATTCGGCTGAAAATCGACTGTTTCCTTATCAATGTCTTCCAGCATGGCTTCAGCGAGCCTGTGCAGGCGGGCCTCCGTATAACGCATGGCCGCCGGACCGTCGCCGTCCTGGCTGCCGAAATTTCCCTGTTTGTCGATGAGCATATAACG
>DASSGT010000155.1:0-3801 GCA_035693345.1 Puia sp.
CGGTCCGGTGAAATCATTTAGCCAGGGTTTAAATGTGACAGGATCAAGCACATTAAAAATGAGTTCATTATAGTTACAACCCGGGCCCATCACAATATTGGAGTTTACGTTCACTGTAAAATCAGATTGCAAACCTGAGCCGGTTGGATAAATTGCATTTCTGACATATAGTGTATTATTGATAGAATCAAATTTAAATGTTCGGTCCAGAGAGTCAAGAAACATCTGATTATAAGTGGAGTATCTGTCCTGGAAATAATGGGACTGATTAAACCCAACGGTACTTTTCAATGAATCAATATATATAAAGGAAAACTCGTTCCAATGGTATGAATTGTTCTGTGCAGGCACAATTGAGGTTCTCCAATAATAAACTGTGCTATCCAAATATCTGATACCCGGATCAAACTCAAAGACACCTCCGGCTGAAGAAATATTTTTACTGACTTTTACAGATGAGTTGAAAGCTTCTGTAGTGTCTATTTCCATGACGTATTGAGTAAGTGGAGCAAAAGGATTTGCCGTGGATGCGAAGAGATGCTGTAATGGTGTATTAATGATGGCATAATCATATGGGTAAATGGGGGAGAGTTCATCCTGGTAGATGAAAACGGAAGTGGTTACAGTGTTATTACTCAAAGTCGTTTCGGGAACATTATTATCAGAATTGATCGTTATCGTAATATAATTCTGACCCTTGTCGGTATTTGCCGAAATAGGCACCTGTATCCTGACTGAGTCCTGAAACCGGATGCCCGGTATTCTCTTCTTTAACAGGATAGCGGTAGAACCATCCGGATATTTTCTCGTGATGAGTACAGTAATCGAATCAGGAACAGCTTTTCCAAGATTATAAAAAGTAGCTGCCACATCGAAGTGATTATCTGATACAGAAATAAATGAAGGATTGATTAGGATAGTAGACGTTTCCACATCATAGTCAGCCAGTTTTTCATCGCTGATCGTAATGGCGGGATCTCCATGAATGCCCATCTGCTCAGTTTGGCATCTTCCCAGAAAATCTGTTGGAATGAGTGCAGTCACTTTTTTTCCTGCATCCAGTTCTATCGTTCCAATGCTTTTGCCATAGTCTTCATGCGCCATCAAATTATACTGGTCTGTCAACAGGAGATTCAAATAATTTACAACCCCAAAATGTGAACTGGCCACAAACGCAATAGCACCTTTATTTTTTGTAAAAACATAATTTTCAGATAAAGTTTTTCCGATACTGAGTCTGCTAAGATCGTATGTATAATAATTTCCTGCATAACAGCCATTCACATACATGACAGGGTACTTACTCTGATTTGTATAAAGGCTTGGGTCATCCAGATTAAATCCGAGGGTAGAAGCCGATGAGTGACCAAAATAAGTCAGTACGCCGATTCCATTACTGAATAACTGCGGAAAGAGATTACTCGATACCTGGTTATTCTGATCAATGGTAGAACTACAGAATCGGAAAACATTCGCGCCAAAAAGAGTATCTGAGATAATCTGCTGGTAAAACGCCATATAATTGCAGAGTACCGCTTCCAGGAATGGATCTGTAGCGCCGGTAACATGTATGATATTTTTCCGCCAGGCTCTGCTTGCAATATTATTCGCAGCATTTTGCTGCACTTGCTCATATTCTTTTAACTTACTCAGATAATCCTCCACTTCAGTTCCCTTTACAGCACCCAACCGCCCTATGGGTATCAGGTTTATCAAACCGGATCCATTATCAGATGTAAGCAAATTATCCGATGCCGGAAAACCGAATGTGGGGACAAGATTGAGTAATTCGGTATTCGGATCCGACTGATATGTGCGATAATCGGTATAGGCCATACCGCGACCGATCAGCAGAACGTTTTGAGGTTTCTGTGTAAAAGTATTTTTTGCGAAGTTGACGAAATTCCTGATCGCCAATGGATGTTTCTGAATCCCGAAAGCGAACTGATCGGTCAGTTCATTGATATCATATATCTGAGCATTAAAGGATCCGCCTGCAGCTGAAGATCTGTAGCCCATATAGTCTGCCACCGGATTGTTCGAGTGACTGCCGGTATAAAGAATCGGGTTGCTGATAATCAGATAGTTTCCCTGGTTCGACGGGACAGCATATGAAATGAAATTTCTTCTTAGCAGGTTGTTAACAGGATGAATATTGGAAGGATCTTGACTTACCAATGCCAGGTTTCTCACCGAGCCAGTTCCGGGTAGTGCAAACGTCAAAACCCCGGCAGATGAAATAGCCAAAAATCTTTGCCCCGTATTTCTATCATATAAAACGGGTGTCGCTGCTCCCTGGTTGAAATTGGTAATTTTTAAAAAGTAGCCACTGGCGTTGGGTGCCAGTTGAAACAGGAAATTGGATTGTCCTCCAAAATTAAACTGTCTCGGATATGTCAGTTCATAGAATGAAACGACCAGACGATCAGCATATGTCAAAGCCTGAGAATTGTTGATAAACTCAAAGGGAGTAGTAGAAGTATTTAATGAAGCAACAGGGATGCTTACATTAGTTACGATATCATTGAAACTATTTAATGAAGTGTCTTTGACAAGTATATTATTCACTTTTACCTGGATATTGCGCAGGGTATCAGAACAACCCGCTGCACCAAATTTGAAATTCGCGTCGGGCCCGCCGTTATAAATAAAAAGATTATTCTGATTGTCGGTTATCGGTGCGCCTTGAGATGAATAGTTGGAACTCCAGAATTCACCTATATCATAGGATGAAGAATAAATGTATTGTTCAAGAATTGCTGCATACCCGGCATTGATCTGATTTCGGAAATAAGTCCCGGTTGTGTACATAAAGTAGGGACTAACCGGAAGAATATTCGAGGTCGTGTCATTCGTTACATTGCTATAATGAAATGGGCTTCCCGAAGGATTCAGCGTCAGAAAATAAACAGCCGTGTCGGATTGAAGGCTCCATTTATCCGTATGCTGATATGCCGGATTTCTGTAAAGTGGTTTGTCGGCCTTACCGTCATTCATCTGGCCCCAGAATTCAATATAGTCAGTGGATGAAAGTGGCCCGCTGTTTACGGATGTATATACCGGGACTTCGACTCCATTCCGAAAAAGCTGAAAATCTTTGGCATCTGCCGCCGAGAGACCAGCACTGGCGAGAACAGCTGCGGGAATCCGATAGAGCCCATCGGCAGTGATTTTAAATTTATAATAGGTTTTACTGTAATCAATCCATTCATTATTGTACGGCTGGGCTATCGCACTGCCGGCAATCAGGATTAAACACAGTATAAAAATTCTTCTCATAGTCAGTTTGTTTGTCAGGGCCGGATTTATTTTTTATTCGCTTTCTTCTTCGTATCTACCAAATCCACTTTTAATGAAAAAACATGAGTATACAGGGGATTTGACTGATTGGCCAGGTTCGTAAATGCGTAATCGATCTGCACGTCGCCGATTTTGAATCCTGCTCCAATGGATGGTTGATAAATCCATATTTTTTTCTGGTTTGTTGTGTCCCTGTCATCAAGGGTCTGCTGAAAATTGTTAATACCACCCCTGACGAAAAAAACATTATTGTACGAAAATTCCAATCCTGCTTTCGGATCAATACTAATCGGATTGGAACTGATCACCGTATTTCGTTTTCCGTCAAATGTTATATCGAAGTCAGCCTCCGCAAGAAGGCTCATTTTCTTATTGATTGGAAAATTATAACTGAAGCCGGGGATCAGTTGCGGTGCCGTCAACTCAATGGAATTGGACGGAATGTCGTTAGAAGTAGCATAAAACACTTCCCTCCATTCCTGATTTATATTATACGACCAG
>DASSGT010000156.1:0-3093 GCA_035693345.1 Puia sp.
AATCATCGAAGAGATCTCAATAGATTTTTCTGACGGTCTGCAGGTGATTACAGGAGAAACCGGAGCAGGGAAATCCATCATTGCCGGTGCCCTGTCCCTTGTGCTGGGAGAAAGGGCGGACACTTCCATTCTTCAGCATCGTGACCGAAAAGCAGTTGTAGAAGCCAGTTTTCGCGTTGATCATTTGAAAGAAGTGGAAAAGTTTCTGGTTGAAGAAGAACTGGACCGGGAACAGGAGCTCGTATTGCGTCGTGAAATCAGTCCCAGTGGTAAATCCAGGGCATTTGTAAATGACACGCCGGTAAATCTGGACCAGCTCCGGCATCTCTGCAGCATGCTGGTAGATCTTCATCAGCAATTTGATATTCTTTCCTTGGGAGAAACAGGATTTCAGCTGGCTGTTGTAGATGCCCTCGCATCGAATGCAAAGTTGCTGAATCAATATCACCTGGTTTTTCAGCAATTACAAAAAGTCCGTCAGGAACTGGAACTGCTAAAAGCAAAACAGGTTGCTGCGGATAAAGAAAATGATTACAATAAATTTCTCTTCAATGAACTGGATGAAGCGTCTCTGAAAGAAAATGAATTTGAAGAAGCGGAAATGCTTTTGAAAAGACAAAGTCATTCGGAGGCAATCAAGTCGGCACTGGAAGGAATCTATTTCAATCTGGAGAGTTCGGACTTACCTATAGTGGGTCAGCTCAGATTATTTTCGCAGCAGCTGGAACCATTCCGTCATTATCACGAAAAATTTCCTGAATTACTGCAGCGATTGTCTTCACTCCATATCGAAATGCGTGACCTGGCGGGTGAAATTGAATCGGTAAACGAACAAATTCAGTTCGATGCAGCACAGATTGAAAAGTTGAATGAACGAATTCATACAGGATATAAGCTTTTCAAAAAACATCATGTGAACACGACGTCCGAACTGATCAGACTGCGTGATGAACTCGGGAATAAATTATCAGAATCCGTCGGCATTGCGGAAAATATTCACGCGAGAGAAAAAGTGGCGGAGTCTCTGGTACAGGAGGCAACCACCATTGCCCAACAGTTATCGGTAAAACGCAAGGCACAAACGGGAATGCTGGAAGAAAAAGTAAACGGTCTTCTGAAAAAAGTGGGTATGCCCAATTCGCGTATTCGCGTGCAATGCAATGCCGTGGTTCTGAATGAACAGGGTATTGATAACATAGAATTTCTGTTTGATGCCAACCGGAATGACCGGTTTGAACCTTTGAAAAAAGTAGCATCCGGTGGTGAACTGAGCCGCCTGATGTTATGTATCAAATCGCTGGTGGCGCAATCGATGGATATGCCGACTTTGTTATTTGATGAAATAGATTCAGGTATTTCGGGCGAGGCTGCAAGGCAGGTTGGAATAATTCTGAAAGAGCTTTCTGACAGGAGACAGGTTATTTGTATTACACATCAGCCCCAGATCGCCGGCAAGGGAGATGCCCATTTTTATGTGTTTAAAGAAGGGAAAGGCGAAACAGTTAATACAAAAATCCGTTTACTGGAGGGAGAATCCCGTATAGTGATCATTGCAAAAATGCTTTCAGGCGAAAAACCTACAGCCGCAGCCATCGAAAATGCACGTGAACTGGTCAACTAAAGTATATGCGCCCTTTGCGTCATTTCTCTAATCCTTTTCTGCCGAAAAAACTTATCTCCCGTCGAAGGACGCTGGTCATTCATTTTCTTTCCGGTGTTTTTACCGCCAGCCTGTTTTGTATTCTTGTTTTTGGTACACTCTGCCTGATATTTCCCCTGCCGGATAAGATTGAATATGCAACCTGCATACTGGACGACCGGGGTGAGGTAGTGCATTCATTTCTTCCGGGAGATCAGCAATGGCGGATGAAACTGGATAGAAATGAACTCACTCCCTTGCTTGAGAACACCATATTATTTAAAGAGGATAAATATTTTTTTTATCATCCCGGGATAAACCCCGTTGCGATGCTGAAGTCTCTGGCCGGAAATATAATGCACGGTAAAATTCTTTCCGGAGCTTCCACAATTTCCATGCAGGTTGCCCGGGCACTGGAACCTAAAAGACGAACCTGGTTTAATAAATTACTGGAAGTATTTCGCGCGGAACAACTGGAATTGAAATATTCAAAACAGGAAATACTCGGGTTGTATCTCAACCTGATACCATACGGCGGGAATATCCAGGGCGTAAAAGCTGCCTCTCTTTTTTATTTTGGAAAGAACCCGGATCATCTTTCACTCGCAGAAATCACAACACTTTCTATTATTCCGAACCGGCCTTCTTCTTTGATAATCGGAAAAGCCAACGACCGGATTTTAATAGCCAGGAATCACTGGTTGAAAAAATTCGAAAGACAGAGATTATTTACGGCGAAGGAAATTGAAGATGCACTGATTGAACCGCTGACAGCGACACGTCATTCGCCTCCTGCTTTTATTCCACAACTCAGTCTTCAGTTAAGAAAATCAGGCGACAGTCATATCGCAACGCATATCGATATGAACAAACAATTCAAGCTGGAAAAGCTGGTAGCCGACTATGCTCAGGCCAGTCGTTTAAAAAGTATTCAAAATGCAGCCGTCGTGGTAATCAATAATGAGACGCGCCAGGTGGTCTCTTACATCGGGTCGGCTGATTTTCGGGATACCACGGATGGGGGACAGGTGAACGGAGCTGCTGCGATCCGGCAACCGGGTTCCACACTGAAACCTTTGCTGTATGGTCTTTGCATGGATGAAGGATTACTTACGCCAAAACAAACCATCAACGATGTGGCGGTAAACTACCAGGGATATGCACCCGAAAATTTCGACAGGAAATTCAATGGATCTGTCACCATGGAGTATGCACT
Organism: Puia sp.; assembly: GCA_035693345.1. Taxonomy (GTDB): domain Bacteria; phylum Bacteroidota; class Bacteroidia; order Chitinophagales; family Chitinophagaceae; genus Puia. The sequence continues at coordinate 2,856 of DASSGT010000156.1, forward strand.
CGAACATTCGCTCAATATTCCTGCGGTCCGAAGCCTTCAATTGCTGGGTAAGGAGAGGCTGATACAGGCATTAGCCGTTTGTGAATTCGGATCGATCAGGAAAGACCAGGGTAGGTTTGGCCTGTCCATGATACTGGGCGGTTGTGGTGCCAGTTTGGAACAGCTGACCGGGCTCTTCAGCATTTTTGCCAACCAGGGTCTTTATTACAAACCGTCCTTTCAACAGAATGATCCCCCT
>DASSGT010000157.1:0-4332 GCA_035693345.1 Puia sp.
GCATGGTTGAACTGTTACCCCACGCGTATCCGACACCACCCGTCAGGCGGCTCGCCAGAATCGTCGTTTTCGAAAAACTCAGGTAATGTCGAAAATCTACTTCACAACGGATATATTGGGAAAAGGGAACATTGAATATTGTTTTTTGCACACCCGTTTTCTGAACATTTGCGCCGGTCGCTGCACCGATAATATTGGAGGACCAGTCAATATTTCCATTGAAGTAGAAATTATTTTTATTACGATTGGGCTTTAGATTCGTATTAAAATTGAAGTTGTAGACCGGACCGATAATAAAAGTTCTTTCCAGACTGCGGGCCAGCACGATATTCGTGTCCAGCTGTTTTTGGTAGTTGCTGTCAATATGTGAGGGGTTCACCAGATTCACACGGAATACATCCAGCGAATGTTCTTTGGTGAGGCTTTCCTTCCAAACATATCCGGCGCTGGCTTTAAAAGAATTCAATGTATACTGCTGCGATTGCGCAAAGTATTCATATCCGAGCGAGAATTTTGTCTTTGGAACAAATCCGCTATTGGTTTGAAATTGTATGGGACCGATAATTCTGGGCAGAAATAAACTGATATCGTCCCCGAATTTGAATGTATTGGTATATTGCCCGTGACCGAGATTTTGTCGCAGAAAACCGATATACGCCGTGTTCGTCAGCAATTCAGCACCGCGCAAAGTATTTCTGTTGCGCCAGTTAACAGAAACCTGTCCGCCGTTTGCGTTGTCAGATTGCGTAAGACCTGACACTTCAAAACGAATGGATTTCTTTTCCGTTGGAGTCAGATAATAATATGCATTCAGTATATTTCGCGCCGTATCCCTGTCATCGAAGCGGATCTTTACAAATTTGAATACACCCAGACTGATCAGCCGGTTCAAAGTCAGATCGTGATCTTTCCTGTTATAAATATCACCCGGTTTAAAGATCAGTGTACGCGCAAATACCTGCGGCTTGAACATTTTATTCGGATCAATGATCGTATAACCCTGGTACTTGGGAAGCGTACTGACGTCCATGCTCGTATCCACATGAACACTATAATCCGCAAAAACAACCACCTCCCCGATCCTGTAAATTTTGCGTGCCTCGGGCGGTGTTGATTTCTTGATGATCAGCGACATATCAACCTGGTGATCTCCGACCGACGAATCAACCCTGAATAGCAAATCATCCGGACTAAAATAATAAAATCCCTTTTGCTTTAGTCTTGTATCAATACGTACTCTTTCACTTTTTATGATGTCCAGATTATACGGGTCGCCTTTTTTAAGAAGCGATCTCCTCTGCATATCCCGTATCTGCCTGCTGAGTGAATCCGCAGAATCTAACGGTATGGGATAAACGACTTTATTAATGGTATACTGTTTCCCGATTTCAGCTGTATAAACGGCGCTTAATTTTCTTCCTTTGTATACGGTATCCAAAATAACTGTGTCTTTAAAAAACCCCCGGTTCTCCAGGCGGTTTTGAAGAACCGCCCTGTTTTTTTCCATCACACTGTACTGGGCAATGACCGGAGGCTCACCCAGTTTTTCCCTGATCCAATACCGAAGGCCCTTGCCTGTGGGTTTGCCAGCAAAATTGTATAATAACAGCTTTACCTTGATACCAAGAAACTTACCATTCTCTTTTGGACGAAGCAGTGATTCCAGTTCCGGTTTTAATGAGTTGGTTGTTTTTCGGGTCAGCCGGGGGTCCGCCTTGATTTTAACCTTTGCTCCGTTATACAGATATTGTCCTTCTTCCAGACTGCTCGTCTCGCTGCAGGAATAAAATAGTACCGGCAGCATAAACAGCATCACCGCTCTGAAAATATTGTTATTCATTTTGCAGGCGGATTTGCGGTTGTAGACTGTTTATCCGGAACCTGTGTCGTTGGTTTGTGACGCTTGGGCGGCGGCGCTATAACCGGTTCCTTTTTATTTTGAAACAGTTCACGGAATTTGTTGTAATCGAAAGTCAGAATAAAACTGACACCTGTTTCTATAACCTGCCCCTGAACCACTGTCTGGTACTGATCGTTCCTGTACACCCGCAACATATAACGTCCGTCCTTACTCAGCCGGTAATCGACACTGACATCTCCCGCAATATTGGTTGCATTCTGACCCGGATTGACTTCCTGTAATTGAAAATCACTTCCCACAGTAACGCGTATGCGGTCGTTGAACAGATTTTTTGAGACTTTTACATTCAGGTCTGTTTGATTCGTGGGGTTTCCGGATGAATAGTCCTGATCTGCATTCATATCAAACGTCACATCAACACCCTTAATGAGTGAGCCCGCAAGCTGGTTCAATTGATCACTCAATAATTTGCTCGCACTCTGTCTCGCAATGGTACCGGCATCCGTTGGAGCACCTGCCGACTGAAAAGGATTTTGCTGAATAAAGCGGCCCAGCAGTAAAAGCGCAAATACCTGTTTATTTATTTCCGCTTCATCTGTACGCATCTGCTGCAGTTTTAAATCCACTTCAGGCCAGAGCGCCAGTAAATTGTCCGGCAAAGCAATATCAAATTTGATAATGGGCCTTAGTAATTCACCGGTCATATTCAATTTAACCTGGAAAGGCAATTTTGATTTAAACCGGTTCTGATCGCCGGAAGAACTGGTTAATTGATCCGCAACCAGGTCAATCGGCGGCGTATTTACATAGTAAATAGCAGTAATGTCGATATTAGCCGTTCTGGGATCGCCGGTCCAGGTGATCACACTGCCTCTCTGAATATCAAATTTGCGATGAAGTACACTGAGCGTAAGATTATAAGATCCATTCACCAGTTCATAGTTTCCGGTAAGACTGACTTTCCCGCTCTTATCAATCCCGCCCACCAGTTCTGCCCTTCCCCGAAGCGCGAGCGCATCTCCGTTTCTTTCATCAATAATTAATGTGAACTGCGCACTGCTGTCGGTTTCGATGGTAGCAGCCAGGTCCATACCTTTCAATACCGCTGTAGAACTCAGGGAATCCAGGAAATGTTTCAGCTGAACAGAATCCACCTTTCTGTTTTTACTCGTGAAAACCACCACACCATTCCTTTCAACCACTTCCGGATCATCGCTGGGAAGAATAACATAAAAATCAGTATTCTTATTAACCCGCAGGTAGGATGTTACTTTGGGTAAGTTGTTATCGCCTGTGACATCTATATCCGCATTCAGATTCAGCTTGCCGTAAAACATCCTGTTCGGTTCTTTCGGTGCATTGACCGCGCGGAAATTCTGCGCGCTGAACGACATATCAAACTTATAGTTCTTGAAGTCTTTTGTAAAGACGTTTCCGTCTAATGTGGCTTTGTTACCTGCAGAATCCGTCATGACGAAATTGTCAAAGTCAAAACCGCCAGCATCAAAATTTATTTTATCATCGGAAAGCTGCAAGGCTTCTCCGGTAATGACAGGCGTTACGGTAGCATGATCAAAATGCAGACTTCCTTTTAAAAGCGGCTGGTCTATACTTCCACTGGCATGCAGATTCCCTTTCAGATAACCCTTCATTTTCCTTACCTGCGTTATAGCCAGGCCCCTGACTGATTCCAGGTTAAGCTGGTTCAGCTTGATTTCCATATCCATCTTGTTCTCTCCGGAAAAATATTTTCCGTCTATCTGCACATCATTATCACGCCCTTTTAAAATGATATGGGCGGTGTAGGCATTCAACTCCGCATTGTCAACTTTGATGGCCAGATTACCCACCGTGTCTTTTTCTATTGATAGGGAATCAATGGTGAGATCGGATGTAAACAGGGGTCTGCTAAATATATCTTTCACCTGAGCCTTTCCGTTGATGATACCATCTGCCAGGAGTGAATCCTGTTCAGCAAACTGGGTAATTGTTTTTATTTTAAAATCCTTAAAGCTCACATCCAGCGGTGATTGGGTGGTTTCACCATTCGTATTAATGGAAATAGATTCACCCTGACGGCTGAGTTTGAAATTTCTTACAATCATACCGGATGAATCATAGAGAATAAAATTATCAGCGGGTATTTGCCAGGGCTGATAGTTCAACAGCAGACTATCGGGATTAAATACAAACTTTATCCCGTTCTTTACCTGTGAAAGGGCACCGGAAAGAATATATTTGTTTTTTGCTTTATTGTCTTTTAACTGAATGGTGGTCGAAAGTTTTTCGTGTGCCAGAAAACCATATACAGCGGTCCGGTAAAATTGAAAACCCCTGTGACCTGCATCATTCACCGAAACATTATACAGGAGAGCAGAATCTTTTGAATCAGCGGTCAGGTTAAACTGATGTATAACCTCCTGATTTATCTGAATTTTATTGGCATGCAGCAGAACATTCAATTGCCTTTT
>DASSGT010000158.1:0-6391 GCA_035693345.1 Puia sp.
GTGGCGATACTGGCATTCAGTTTTGAAAAGGAAAATCCGGCCAAATTGGTCTGGCTAATCCCACAGCGATTGGTTTGGCGATGGCTGATGTGGTATGTGTTGTTTAAATCCTTCAGAAGGGCCATAAAAGGCGAATTACAACACTGGGGGGTTCTCAAGCGTACAGGTAATGTGAAAGAAATTCCGACGCTGCAACAGGTTTGAGTTGTTGACTGGCCCGGTCATTCACGTTTTTGCCTTAATTTCGAGGTTCCAAAATCTAAAATTATCCAGTTATATGGCTGAAGTTATTTTAATGCCGAGACTTAGTGATACAATGACTGAAGGAGTAATCGCTGCCTGGCATAAAAAAGTCGGCGACAATGTGAAGAAAGGCGACCTGCTTGCAGAAGTGGAAACCGATAAAGCAACAATGGATCTGGAAAGTTATAAAGACGGAACCCTGTTATTCACAGGTACGGATAAGGGTGGCAAGGTTCAGGTAAATGATTTACTCGCTATTATCGGAAAACCAGGTGAAGATATTAGTTCGTTGGTAAAGTCCGGCGGAGCAGCCGCACCTTCATCCACAGCACCTGCAAAAGCTGATACAGCTGCCCCTGCGCCATCACCAGTACCATCACCAGCGCCCGCAGCCGCAGACACAAAAAAGCCGGCCGCACCCGCCATGGATCTGTCCGCCATGCAGGAAGTTATCCTGATGCCCAGACTAAGCGATACGATGACAGAGGGAGTGATTGCAGCCTGGCACAAGAAGGTAGGAGACCAGGTTAAAAAGGGTGATATTCTGGCCGATATTGAAACAGACAAAGCGACGATGGAACTGGAAAGTTATAAGGAAGGAAAATTATTATACACAGGAGCAGAAAAAGGCCAGAAGGTCGCAGTGAATGACTTACTTGCCATCATTGGTGAGGAAGGAAAAGTGAATGTGCAACAAATTGTAGATGCATCAAAAAATAAAGGAGCGTCTCCTACTGCTGCCAAAGAACCGGCAGCTCAACCTGCTGATTTAAAAACAGCGGATCAACCTGCAGCAAAAGAAACTCATTCACTCAACGGCGACGGCAGAATCAAGGCTTCGCCGCTTGCAAAAAAAATGGCTTCTGAAAAGGGAATCGATCTTTCCCAATTACATGGCAGCGGTGATTCTGGCAGGATAATAAAAAAAGATGTAGCTGAGTATTCTCCGGCTGCATCTGCGTCTGCACCCATACAAAAAGTAGCTGTATCAACAGCACCTGCCGGTCAGGTAAGTTTTGATGATATTCCTGTTTCGCAAATGAGGAAAGTAATTGCGAAGCGTCTTGCGGAAGCAAAGTTCTCTGCACCGGAATTTTATCTGACCATCACGGTAGATATGGACCAGGCTGTTAGCAGTCGTACGAGGATAAATGAAAATGCACCGGTAAAAATATCTTTCAACGATTTCGTATTGAAAGCCACTGCGCTCGCATTAAAAAAACATCCTGCCGTTAACAGCAGCTGGATGGGTGATAAAATCAGGGTAAATCATCATGTCAATATCGGAGTGGCCGTCGCTGTGGAAGATGGTCTGCTCGTACCCGTGGTACGTTTCGCGGATACTAAATCGCTGTCACAGATTTCCCAGGAAGTGAAGGAATTCGCAGCCAGGGCAAAAAATAAAAAGCTACAACCAGCCGACTGGGAAGGAAGCACCTTCACCATATCTAATCTGGGCATGTTCGGGATGGATGAATTTACCGCGATTATTAACCCGCCCGATGCCTGCATACTGGCAGTAAGCTCCATTCAGCAGATTCCTGTAGTTAAAAATGGGGCGATTGTACCGGGCAATGTGATGAAACTTACGATGACCTGCGACCACCGTGTGGTAGATGGAGCTACGGGCGCAGCGTTTTTACAAACGTTAAAAGGGCTCCTGGAGGAGCCCCTTCGAATGCTTGTTTAATAACCGTCCAAGTTAATAAGTTCACAAACTATTTGAGGTTGTTTTGATCGTTGTATTCTCTCTTCACCATTTATCTGCCAACTCGGTTTCATATAGATAGGATCGAAATCTGTACCAATACGTATTCCGCTGTAAACCAATATGTTAAATATTAAAAAACTTCCCGTTTAGGGAAGTTTTTTCCATCTCTAAGAGAAAACACTTAGATAGAAAGTAACCGTGCCATTCCATTTTCAGTCTATTTCAGCCAAGTTTATTATCTTCTATTTTATATGGCCAATCTTCTCTTATGATGATTCAGCGTTCTACCATCCAGTTACTACGTTTTCATTTCTCTTTTTTTCTGATGCCGGTTTACTGGTTTGCTCTCAGCCAGGTTGTTCGACCCAATGCAGGAAGGGCTTTGTTAATTTTTATCATACTGCACATTTTAATATATCCTTCCAGCAATGGATTCAATAGTTATATGGATCGCGATGAGGGAAGCATCGGCGGTCTCAAATCTCCCCTGCAACCCACCCGTCAATTGTTTTATGCCAGTTTGATTATGGACGTTTTGGCATTGATCTTGGGGTTTCTGGTAAGTATCTATTTTGTATTGGCCGCGTTCATATATATCCTTGCGTCCAGGGCATATAGTGCGCGGTCCGTCAGACTAAAAAAATATCCGGTTGCAGGTTTTCTGACCGTGGTGATCTGTCAGGGAGCCTTGGTTTTTTTTATGGTCTATCATGGCTCACATCCATTATTGTCGCTACACGTGCCAACCCTGGGAATGATTTCTGCATCCCTTCTGATCGGAGGGTTTTATCCTCTGACGCAGATCTATCAGCACGAGGCGGACGCCCGGGATGGTGTGAAAACAATCAGTGCGCAATTAGGTTTACGGGGTACTTTTATTTTTTGCGGAATCGTATATGGAATCGCCTTTGCTACATTGGCATATTTCTTTTTGATTTCACTTGAAATAAAAGAATTTTTAGTTTTTACAACCTCAATGCTTCCGGTTCTCGTATACTTTATAGTATGGGCAGTACAGGTTTGGCAAAATCCCTCCAAAGCAGATTTCAGACATACCATGCGTATGAACACGCTTGCATCCTTATGTTCAGGTGTTGGTTTTATTCTTGTATTTCTGATGCAGTACCCGTAAAAATTATTAAATGATCAGATTGAGCCAGATAAAATCAATAGGTACCGCGGTTCCGGAGTACAAGCATCAGCAGGACGATATCCTGCGTTTTATGAGCCGTATTTATGCCTTTAATGAAAAGGAAAGAAGAACGTTAAAATATTTATATCACCAGAGCGGAATCAAAAGCCGGTACTCTGTCCTGTCCGACTACAGTGAAGAGCCTTCAGGCTGGACTTTTTACCCACCGGCTGAAAATCTGGAACCATTTCCCTCTCTCGAAGAAAGAATGAAAATTTTTAATCGGCATGCTGTAGATCTGTCCGCAAATGCCATTCGAAACTGCCTCGAAAACAAAATGGACATACAGGAAATAACACACCTGATCACGGTCACGTGTACCGGATTAAGTGCACCGGGCCTGGATTTGCAATTAATGGAATTACTCAACCTGCCTAAAAATATTTTTCGGACGTCAGTTAATTTCATGGGATGTTATGCTGCGATTCATGCACTAAAACTCGCCGATACATTAGCAATGACCGATCCGGATGCGAGAATCCTGATTGTTTGTACCGAATTATGCACTTTGCATTTTCAGCAAAAGGCAACTACCGATAATATAACCTCAAGTTTACTATTCGGAGATGGTTCAGCTGCTGTTTTAGTTACCGGTGCCGGGGATCAGTCTGAAGGTTTTCCTCTTATTGGATTTTATGGGGAAGTGATACCCAGGGGAAAGCAGGATATGTCATGGGAATTATCCTCTACAGGATTTGCCATGACCTTAACTAATTATGTGCCTTCATTAATAGAAGAGGATTTTGAAAAACTGGTTAACCAGGCACTGGCCAGGCAGGGTTTTTCACGTGATCAGATTACCAGCTGGGCAATTCATCCGGGAGGCAGAAAGATCCTGGAAGCCATTGAAAAAAGCCTTTCACTGCCGAAGGAAAAACTGGAAACATCTTACCAGATTCTCAGAGAATATGGTAATATGTCCTCCCCCACTATTTTATTTGTTCTCAAAGAAATATTATCTGATTTGAAAAAAACACAAGATCAAAAAGTATTCGGCGCCGCCTTTGGTCCCGGACTGACAATGGAAACATTTATTGTCGGATCCCCCTCCTGAATTAACTTATTTTCCCAAAGTATTTTGTGCCGATGCAGGATTTGAATTTCTTACTTTAATATATGGACTTTTCCAGTCGCGCAGACACTCTTGAATTGCTTGACCAGCCCGGTATCCCGGCAATGGATATTCAGCGCAATCTGTATGAATTATCTGTTATCAATCAAAAATTGGGCGGGCATGCCATCACGATTGAAGGATTCCACCGTTTGGCAGGTAAAACGTCTCAAATTGAAGTTTGCGAAATAGGTTGTGGTGGGGGTGATAATCTGAAGGCTATTGAAAAAAAAGCAAAGAAAAAATATCCTGGTATTTCATTTACCGGAATTGATATTAACAAAGATTGTATACACGTCGCGGAAAATATAAAATGGGAAAAACCAGTACGTTTCCTGGTGAGTGATTATAGAAAAGTTCATTTCGAATCAAAACCTGATATCATATTTTGTTCCCTGTTTTGTCATCACTTCAGGGAAGACGAGCTTACTGAAATGTTCCGTTGGATGGATAAAAACTCAGTATTTGGCTTTTTTATCAATGACTTACATCGGCATTCGTTTGCCTATTATTCCATTCGAATGTTAACTTCTCTTTTTTCAAAATCCTATCTCGTAAAAAATGATGCACCTTTATCTGTTCTGCGTGGTTTTAAGAAAAAAGAGCTTTCCGCTTTATTAGAGAAAGCCGGGATTTCAAATTATACGATCCGGTGGAGATGGGCTTTTCGCTGGCTCGTAATCGTTCGCTCATGAATTCAGACAGAAAATATGATGTCGCCATTATCGGAGGGGGTCTCGCCGGGCTTTCACTTTCTATATTACTCGCCCGGAGAGGGTACCGGATATGCCTGTTCGAAAAGGAGACTTATCCCTTTCATAAAGTTTGTGGAGAGTACATTAGTATGGAAAGCTGGGATTTCCTTGTTGGTCTGGGTCTCCCGTTAGACGATTGGGAACTCCCGAAAATTCAACAACTGATAGTTACCGCACCCAACGGCGAATTCATAAAAGAATCACTTCCATTGGGCGGATTTGGCATCAGCAGATACAAACTGGATGCCGCATTGGCTGCAATTGCCCGCGCAGATAACGTCGACCTTTTTGAAAACACAAGAGTAAATAATATACATTTTGATAATGAGTATCATCAAATAGAAACCAGTAATGGGTTGTTCATTTCATCGGTAGCCTGTGCATGCTATGGAAAGAAGGCCAATCTGGACGTAAAATGGAAAAGATCATTCATTAAACATCACAGTCAAAATTATGTCGGAGTAAAATATCATGTAAAAGCCCAACTACCCGATCATCAGATCGCTCTTCATAATTTCCCGGGCGGTTACTGTGGAATATCAAAAATTGAAGATGGGCGTTTTTGCCTTTGTTATCTTACCCATTCCAACAATCTGAAAAGAAACGGGCAGTCCATTCCGGTGATGGAAGAAAAAATCCTGAAAACCAACCCGGTATTAAAGAAACTTTTAGACGAAGCAATTTTCTTGTTTGAAGAACCGGTTACAATTGCCCAAATCAGTTTCGCGAAGAAAACTCAGACGGAAAATCATGTATTATGTGTGGGTGATGCAGCGGGTATGATTACTCCGCTTTGCGGAAATGGTATGAGCATGGCCCTCCATGCGTCTAAAATCGCCGCCGGGTCCATAACGCTTTTTCTGAATAAACAAATAGTGCGCGATGAAATGGAAAGAAGATATCAGACAAACTGGAATCGTCAATTCTCTTCACGCTTACGAACAGGCCGGATCATCCAGCGTTTTTTCGGGAATCCATTTTGGTCAACCTGGCTGATCCGTATTATGAAGCCGTTCCCTTCTATTGTTCGCGCACTGATACGGCAGACTCACGGAGAGAAAATATGAACTGCCCGAAATGGCACGTGAATTGAAATGTTGAACTGTAAACCATAATCTTTCCTGAAATTTTTTATATTGTTGTATGAAAAACCTCCTGATTCTCTGTTTAATGCTAAGCTCCGGCGCTGCCCTTGCCCAGGATAAGAATTCGTTCTTCGCCCTGGATGCGAAAATGAACCAGACGGTCCTCGATTCATCCAAATACATTTTATGGGTGCACGAAACAGATAGTGCCAGATGGCAATGGGACTATTATTATACCTGGGGTTCTCTCGTAAAATCCACCCGTTATGCTGATCATGATGGCACCATCGCAGA
>DASSGT010000159.1:0-3810 GCA_035693345.1 Puia sp.
AACAGTTGCTTGACTGGAACCAGGTGGAACTGAAATCGGCTATTTATACGGAGTATACATCTGCGCTGGCTGCTTACAAGGGGAATTTGTACAATCTGTATGCTATGCAGGACAACGTGGCGCTGGCGAAGAATGTGTACGACATTGTTGCCCTGCAATATCAGCAGGGTGTGGTTCCCTATCTGAATGTAATTACGGCAGAATCCAATCTGATCAATTCGCAAATCGGCTATCTCAACGCGCTGTATAGCGTGTTATCCAGCAAGATTGATCTTCAGAAGTCAATGGGATTTATAAATATTAATCATTAACCAAATATTTTTATTCATGGGAAAAATTTTACCGACTCTCATTATTTTGTGTGTTGCCGGATTTTTTTCCTGCAAGCATAAGCCACCGCCGGCAGATCCCGTCGTTCCGGTGAACCTGTATACAGTGAAATCGCAGAAAGTTTTCTATTATGAAAATTTTCCGGCCACTACACAGGCACTGAGCCAGGTTGATCTGCATCCTCAGGTGCAGGGTTACGTGACGGGTATTTTTTTTACAGAAGGCACACGGGTTCGAAAGGGACAAAAATTATATGAGATCGACAAATCCATCTATCAGGATGCCTATGAGCAGGCTGTCTCCAATTTAAAAGTGGCACAGGGAAATTACCAGCAGGCCAAACAGGATGCGGACCGTTACACCTATTTAAATAATCACAATGCCATTGCCAAACAAATACTCGATCATGCTGTGATCGCATCGCAGAATGCAGAGAACCAGGTGAAAGCTGCGGAAGATGCATTACGTACGGCAAAAACCAATTTATCCTTTGCAACCATTTACGCACCATTTGACGGTACCATTGGCTTCAGCCAGGTAAAACTGGGAAATCTTGTGGTGGTGGGCACTACCTTATTAAATACGATTTCAACGATTGATCCCATCGCGGTGGATTTTCTCATCAATGAAAAACAGCTGCCGCATTATGAAGAGCTGCAGCATCCAAAAAAACCGCATCCGGATTCCTTATTCACATTTCTGATGCCTGACAACACAGTCTATCCTTATACAGGAAAAATATCGGTCATCGACCGGGCCGTGGATCCGCAAACCGGATCCATTCGTGTGCGTCTGGTTTTTCCAAACCCCAACCTCACATTAAAGGCGGGCATCAGTTGCGTGGTCCGTGAACATAATTCAGATACCGGTCCGCAAATGCTGATTCCGGGCAAAGCGGTCGTGGAACAGATGGGTGAGTTTTTCGTATTTGTTGCACGGGACACCATGCTCGTTGCCGGTGTGGATTCATCAAAGAAAAACGACGGAAATACGGGCGGCGGAAAAGAAGCAGATTCTTTGAAGCAGAAACCGTCCCTCCACGCATTCCAGAAAAAAGTAAAAGTCGGACAGGTGATTGGTGCCAATCAGGTGATCAAATCAGGCATTCAGGACGGTGACCAGATTGTGGTTGACGGAGTGCAGGCCATACACGACGGATCCGAAATAACAACCGCAACAAAAAAACCATCGCCTCAAAAAGAAGCTGGCGGCCAAAGGGGGCAGTAAAGAAACGTTTGTCGCATGAAAAAAGGCGTACAGAGAATAGGATAAGGAGATTCATCGCCTCAGAAATGCAGGCAGCAAAAGTTCCATAAGGAAACCTTGATATGATCGCGAATACTTTTATTAAGAGACCGGTAACCGCCATCGTGATATCCATCGTGCTGGTGATAACCGGTACAATTTGTATTCTGAATCTTCCCGTAGATCAGTATCCGGAGATTACACCACCCATTGTACAGGTGAACGGACAGTTTACCGGAGCAGATGCAGAAACGGTAGAGCAAACAATGGCTACGCCCATCGAAGCACAAGTGAATGGAACGCCGGGGATGGAATACATGCAAAGCAACAGCACGAACAACGGGTTGATGTCGGTGAATGTAACATTCAGTATCGGGACGAATATTGACGTAGCCGCGCTCGATGTACAAAACCGCGTGAGCATTGCCACACCTCTGATACCTCCTGTTGCCAGCAGGCTTGGTCTGACCGTACGTGCTTTGAATCCCAGTATGCTTATGATGGTAGCGGTGTATGCGCCGAAAGGGACGCACGACATTACTTTTCTTGATAACTATACCAATATTTTTGTGCAGGATGCATTGCTGCGTGTGCCCGGTGTTGGCAGCATCAATCGTTTTACAGACGATTTCAGCATGCGGGTATGGATGAACCCGGAAAAAATGGCATCCTATAATCTGACACCGCAGGATGTGATCAATGCACTGAATGCACAAAACGTGCAGGTGGCGGCCGGTTCTGCCGGTGTTCCGCCCCAGTCAAAAACACAAACATTTGAACTGGGCATACTGGTAAACGGGCGTTTGAATAAAGTATCTGAATTTGAAAAAATCATTTTAAAAAGTATTCCGGCAACCGGCGAATTGGTGTATCTGAAAGATGTCGCACGAATTGAACTCGGTAAGTTTACTTTCGCCAGTAATTCTTTTGTGGACGGACACCGGGCATCTTACCTGTTGATTTATCAGGCGCCCGGAAGTAATGCGCTGAGAACAGCCAACGGGGTATATGCAGAACTGGCCTTGTTAAAACAAACATTCCCTGCGGATGTTGAATACAAGGTTCCTTTCGAAGCAGTAACGGTTGTAAAAGTCTCTATGTCTGATGTCGTGTGGACTTTGTTAAAAACGCTGGGTCTCGTAGCGATTGTCGTATTTCTGTTTCTTCAAAACCTGCGTTCCACGCTGATTCCCGTTCTTGCCATTCCGGTATCCATATTGGGTACGTTTTGTTTTTTTATACCGCTTGGATTTACCATCAATACACTGACGATGTTCGGATTTGTGCTGGCGATCGGGATCGTGGTGGATGATGCGATCATCGTCGTGGAGGCTGTGCAACATTATATTGACGAACAGAAAATGTCGGCAAAGGAAGCCACCTATCGCGCGATGAAAGATATATCGGGACCCGTGGTTGCCATCGCACTCATTCTGGCTGCTGTTTTTGTACCGGTGGGATTTATTCCGGGAATTGTCGGCCGGTTGTATCAGCAATTTGCCATCACGATTGCGATCTCGGTGATCCTGTCGGCTTTTATTGCGTTATCTCTTACGCCGGCTTTGTGTACACTATTATTAAAACCTACGGATGAAGAAAAACAATCCAGGGGCATCAATAAATATTTTCTAAGGTTCAATCATTGGTTTGACCGGGTAACGGAAAAATATACCAATGGAGTAAAAAAAAGTATTTCTGCTTCGCGTTATATCGTGATCCTCTTATTATGTGTTTGTGTAGGCGCGTATTTTTTATTTCAACAAAAACCTTCCGGTTTTATTCCCTCTGAAGATGATGGAAATCTATATGTGACCTTTCAGCTTCCTCCGGCCTCTTCCACTACCCAATCCGTCAATCTGATGTCCCGGCTTATGAAAGTGGTGGCCGGCACACCTGGTGTGGGTCATTACGCTGCCTTGTCCGGACTAAATGTTTTGAACAATGCTTCCAATTCCAATGCGGGCACCATCTATGTCCAGCTGAAACCCTGGGATGAAAGAACGGCCTCTGAGCAGAAAGTTCCGGAAATCATCCAGGTCATGCAAAAGCGCATAGCCGAGGCCGGTATCAAAGACGCGAATGTGGAAGTGATCCAGCCTTCACCCATTCCGGGCGTCGGGCAAACCGTTGGTTTCAGTTTTCAGATAGAACAACGCAATACAAATGATGATCTGCATGCATTTGAAAACGTCGTGAAACGTTTTGTGACAGAGGCAAATAAGAATCCGGCGATCA
>DASSGT010000160.1:0-2537 GCA_035693345.1 Puia sp.
TGTTTTATCCTCTCCCGGCGCTATATCGTCCCTTTTGATATACAACTGGATGCGGCCGCTGCTATCCTGAATCACTGCAAACGAAGCCTTCCCCATGTCCCGGATACTCATGATCCGGCCAGCCAGACAAACGGACGCGAATGCAGCTTTATTCTCTTCCGTATAGCCGGACTTGATTTGGGCAGCATAGGCATTTACCGGAAAAGCTTCAGCCGGATAAGCATTAATGCCCAGCTCATTAAGGGATTTTAGCTTTTCACGGCGGATGATTTCCTGTTCTGAATGTATGGAATGAGACATGTGTGGATGCGTTTCTAAATTCCCGCAAATGTACTCTTTAAGCTTAAAGCTTATAGCGTAAAGCTTAAAGCAATTGAGAAAATGATCACGGCCAATAGGGCAATATGATTAGTCGGTAGCAACCGGTCAGTTGTTAAGCTTCAGCTCTAAACCATCAATTATCCACGCCTGTGCGGGGGTCAACCGCCAACCGTTCCCGCACGGGCGGGTTCACGAAACGAGGGCTGGTTTTTAGGCCTTTTTGCCTTATTTTCGCTGCGTAAATCCCGTGAAATGAAGTTTGAAAAGATCCATAATAAAGGTCAGGCCCAGCTTTTCCGGAACAGTTATATGGAAATGCTGACCAAAACCCACCCTTTGGTGATTTGGGGCATGTATGTACCTGTAATTGTCTATTTTATATACCTGAGCCATTTTCAGCTCGACTTCAGCTATACCGCTATTTTTTTCAACTTTCTGGCGGGGGGCTTTTTCTGGACCTTCTTCGAATATTTAATGCACCGGTTTGCATTTCATGCGATAGCGGAAAGTGAAAGGGCCCAGAAGTTTATTTACGTGATGCATGGTAATCATCATCATTTTCCGAGGGACAAGGAGCGGTTATTCATGCCTCCGGTACCCAGTATCATCATTTCTTCTACTATTTTTGGACTAATGTACCTGGCAATGAAAGAATATGCTTTCGTATTTTTCTCCGGATTTATATTGGGTTATCTCATGTATGGGACCATGCACTATGCCATTCATGCGTGGAATCCTCCATTCAAATGGATGAAGCCTTTATGGAGAAACCATCATCTCCACCATTACAAGGATGATCACAAAGGATTTGGCGTGAGTACAACGTTCTGGGACCGTGTTTTTGGAACCATGTTCGATTTGAAAAAAGAGAAGGAAGACAAGGAAAAAGTAAGGGAGCTGATGTATTAAAGGTGCTGTTTATACAGAACCGACTTCAATATTTCTCCGTAATACCCAGCCCAAACAAAGCAAAATCATATTTCACCGGATCGGTTTTATCCATTTCTCTCAGAGCTGTGGTAAGTTCCATAGCTGTTTGCCAGTCTGTCTGTTTCCGGGTGATTAGTCCAAAACCACGGGCAACCCGGGCCACATGCAGATCCACCGGGCAAATCAGATCCGAAGCCGACATTTTCTTCCAGATTCCAAAGTCGACGCCGTTATCATCCTTCCTCACCATCCAGCGCAAATACATATTCAGTCTCTTGCAGGTGGAATTTCTGTCCGGACTTGCAATATGTTTTTTCGTTCTCTCCGGGGCATTTTTTAATGAAAAGAATCGTTTATAAAAATTAGAAAGCGCCTTTCTCGCAAATTCATTTTCCCCGTTTATGTCTGCATTGGAAATTGTTTCCTGTTTGTTCTTTCCGGAATTTTTGACTACAGTTTTGAACCGATTGATTTTAATACCGGTCATGTCGTCTGGCAAGAAAGCTGATTCCAATGAATTATACAGTCCATAATGAGATTTCAAAAACCGGATAAAGTATAACAGATCGGTTGAATTGAAAGTGCGGTGTTTAAAATGAAGGAGTCGTTTTAAATCAGTGTTACCATGATTTTTGATGAAATCAAATGGCGCGTCATCCATGCCTTTCATCAGTTCATTGGATTTCCTGACGATGGTGGTTCGGTTACCCCATGCAAACACGGAAGCAAAAAGACCGGCGATTTCTATATCCTGCTTTTTGCTGAACCGGTGTGGCACGGAAACCGGATCTTTCGCAATAAACGACGGATGGTTATATTCAAGCACTTTCTTTTCAAGAAAATCCCGAAGTTCTGTTTTGTTTCTGAATGGCTTCATGTTAACCAATTGCCTGATCCAGGTCTTCAATCAGATCGTCGGCATCTTCAATGCCTGCACTGATTCGGATCAGGGAATCACTGAGGCCGTTTTTAATTCTTTCCTCCCTGGGTATGGATGCGTGTGTCATGCTGGCCGGATGGCTGATGAGGGACTCCACGCCGCCAAGGCTTTCCGCCAGCGAGAATAAACGGGTGGCGGATAAAACACGTTTTGTTTCTTCGGCTGAATCATTTTTTAATTCGAAACTGATCATGCCGCCGAATCCGCGCATTTGTTTGCTGGCAATGGCGTAACCCGGATGATCCGGAAAGCCACACCAGTAAACTTTATTAATTTTTTTATTCTTACGAAGCCATTCCGCTATTTTGGCCCCGTTATCACAATGTCTGATCATTCGCAGTTCCAG
>DASSGT010000161.1:0-2550 GCA_035693345.1 Puia sp.
GCATTGTCGATTTATTGCTGGCATTCCTGGTGTTATATAATCCGTCTAAGGGGCTCATCAGCATCCGGATCATATTCAGTGCAGTATTTATCGTCGGAGGCATCTTACATTTCGTCCTTGCCTTTCACTTCAAAAAATTAAGTGATCAGATATATCCCGGTTTTGACAGGCAAACCGGATAGGCAGAGATCATCTAAGAATTATTTAAACAGAAGGGTACCAAAGTGTTCATAATCATGGAAATCCTTTCTGGTGGCTTGCCATGACCATCCGGCACCTCCGTAATCGTAATCAATACGATAAAAATTTCCGCGCCACCGGGCATTTTTCGTCGGGATTGTTTTTATTAACGGCTTCAACAGATCATAGGGAATAAAAAATTCTGCTGTCCAGACAATCATTCCATCAGCCTGTTTCACGATACGGGTCAGATGACGGGTTTTGCGGTTTCCGGTATAATGTCTCGGGAGCCAACCCATATAATTTCCGCTGATGTTGGGCACCAGCAGCGGCAATTCGTAATTGTAAGGCGATACTTCGTATTCAAAATAGACGGGTGTATTTTCATCAGGCCAAAAGAAAACCTCCACAACATCTTCATCATATAAATCTGAGAAATCCTGCCGGAGTGTTGATGTTAACAGGCTGTCCCGACAATAATACAAACAGTAAATGCCGGAATCTGAATACAGGATTTTCATTTTCGTTTCATATGCCGGACCCTTACCCTCATGTTTTGGCAGGATCACCCATTGTTCGGATTTCCAATTGCCGGCTGTTCCGTCACCGGTTATTGTAAAGTCTTTTGTGTGGCTGATGGATAGCGAAGTTCTGTCGTTTGTCTGGGCGTGAAGCTGCTTTTCCGAAATAAATTGGAATAAACATAAGATTATAAAAACGAAACGGATCTGATTCTTCATATGAATCCGATAAAGCTAGACTTATAATTATTAACTATTAGTTATTAATTCAGATCACTATTTGCTGCCTGTTTTAGCCGGCGCTTTAGCCGCTGTTTCAATCACGTCAGCCACTGCTTTTGGCTGTGACATAAAAATCACATGGCTGCCTTTTAATTCAGTTGTTTTTGTGTTTGAACGCTTGTACATATTTCGTTCTATTTCCGGTGCAATACTTTTATCTTCTGTTGCCACAATTCCGTAAGCGGGCTTGTCCCTCCAGGACGCGTGCGTAATGTTTGTTGTAAAACCTTTGGCATAAAACGCACCCTGCGAAGCATACATGAATTCAGCTTCTTCCTTACTGATATCGGCACAAAATCCTGCATGATATTTTGCCTTGTCGTAATAGACGATTCCTTTGGCATCCGGAGGCAGCACACCGTTTTCGGGTGCTGGCGGATAAGTCTGCAACCAGTGCAGGGCCGATTCACCATTGTCGGGCTGGAACGCTGCCACATATACCAGGGCAACCACTTTAGGATGATTACCCGCTTCTGTAATCACCGCACCTCCCCAGGAATGACCCACCAGAACCACGGGACCATCCTGATTATCCAACACCACTTTTGTTGCGTTCACATCATCCTCCAGCGACGTGAGTGGGTTTTGAACAACAGTTACGTTGTATCCTCTTTTGGTAAGCACTTCGTAGAGAGCTCTCCATCCGGAACCATCGGCAAAGGCACCATGTACAAGAACAACATTTTTAACGGGAGCCTGTGCGTTAGCGGCAGGACCGGATAGTAAAGATGCAGCCGTCAGTAGCGCTAAAGCGAAGCCTGAAATTTTCCATTTGCCAAACAGGTTTTTCTTTTCCATTTTTTAATTTTTAAATTTTCGTTGATCTTAAATAAAGCGTTAAGAGAATATTTACATTCCGTTTTTTTAATCTCCTTTATTACCGGGCACAAGCTATGCAGGCTGCATCTTCATTTCAAACTCAGCGGCTTCCACGATTACTTTTGCAACAGCTTCCGGTTGCGAAATGTACACCGCGTGGCTTCCTTTGACCTCAATATATTTTGTATTTGAACGATCATACATTTTTCGTTCGATCTCGGGTCTTATACTTTTATCTTCTGTTGCAACAATCCCAAATGCGGGTTTTTCTCTCCACGCGATTTCCGTTAACGGGGTAATAAAGCACTTGGCTGCAAAAGCCCCCTGTGACGCATACATGAATTCGGTCAGCTCCTTTGGCAGGTCGCCGGCGAATCCGGCATGATACTTTTCTTTCGAATAGTACACATATCCTCTTTCATCGGGAGGAAGTACTCCGTTGTCCTCCACGGGTGGCATGGAGCTGAACCAGGTAAAAGCGGATTCACCTTTATCCGGTTGAAAAGCCGCAACATACACCAGGGCAGCCACCTTGCTGTGTACTCCTGCCTGTGTGATGACCGCGCCTCCCCAGGAATGCCCTACCAGTATCACCGGGCCCTCCTGCGCATCGAGTACCAGGTTCGTCGCTGCGACATCATCTTCCAGAGAAGAGAGCGGATTCTGGACGATCGTTACATGATATCCTTTCTTCGAAAGAATATCGTAAATGGCTTTCCATCCTGAGCCGTCGGCAAAAGCGCCATGG
>DASSGT010000162.1:0-2455 GCA_035693345.1 Puia sp.
ATCAGAGAAAATTACGGACAGTTTGCAGGTCATGAGTCACCATTCATCTGTAAAAAGCCCGGCTTATTATACAGCAATGATTTATGCCGCAACAAACAGACCGGTCCTGGCTTTAGAGTGGTTGCAAACAGCTGTTAACAATCATGAAGTCGAATTATACTGGCTAAATGTTGATCCGTTATTTAATTCGTTACGTAAAGAACCCGGATTTATAAAACTGATCGCTCAGATTGGTTTCAATAAACGTGACATATAAAATTTTAATCATGAAAGTAAAAGAATTGCGAATTATTCTCACCGTGGATAATCTGGAAGAAATCATACAATTTTATCGTGATGTGGCGGGCTTACATACTTCTAAAGAATGGCACGACGAAGCCACAGGCAATGGTATTATACTGGAAGCAGGAAGGGCGTCGCTTGAACTGATTGACAGGAAAGATGCAGCCAGCATTGATGATATTGAAGTGGGCAGCCGCATAGCAGGACCGGTCAGACTGGCGCTGAACATTGGTCAAAATATTGAATCTGCTTCGGGCGAATTCATCGCAGGCGGTGCTGTTGCGCTGGCAGATATTAAACAGGCTCCCTGGAGTAAAGTGCAACGTCTGCAGGATCCTTCCGGAATGCAATTCACGCTTTTTGAGACCTCCACTTTGTTTGAAACTGAATCTAAATAATATTTATGTACGATTTTATTGGCGATGTACACGGCCATGCAGATAAGCTGGAGGACCTGTTGCAAAAGCTGGGTTACACAGAGAAGGGAAACGCGTATGAACATCCGGACAGGAAAGCATTTTTTGTGGGCGATTATATTGACAGGGGTCCGAAAATCAGGAAGACCCTGAAGATCGTCCGGTCGATGGTGGAAAATCAGAACGCAATCGCCCTGATGGGCAACCACGAATACAATGCGCTTTGTTTTCACGCAAAAAATAAAACCGGCGGCCATTTAAGAAAACATTCCATCAAGAATATCATTCAGCATTATGAAACCATTAAACAGTTTCAGAATAAGCAGGATGAATATGAAGATTATTTAAACTGGTTCAAGACGCTTCCGCTATTTTACGAAACCACCAGCTTCAGGGCGGTGCATGCAGCCTGGGATAATACGAGTATCCGCTTTTTAAGAGATCATCTGTTCCAGTCAAAAATGACCGATGGATTGCTGGAGCAATCCGTCGTAAAAGATTCCCTGTTTTACAATGCCATCGAGACAATTTTAAAGGGCAAGGAGATCAAGCTTCCGAAGGGTCATTTTTTCACTGATAAAGACGGAACCGAAAGAAGGGATATCAGGATCAAATGGTGGGAAGACCCCGCCGTGTCAACCTATCAGGAAATCAGCATTGAACCGCTTGAGCATTTCGAAGACTCGCCCGTCGACATATCCGGATTAAAAAGTCTTGATTTTTATAAACCGGATAATATACCCGTGTTCTTTGGCCACTACTGGCTCAGGGGAAATCCCATGCTCTACAGGGGTAATATTTGTTGCCTCGATTATAGTGTTGCCAAACATGGTGTTCTGGCTGCCTATCGTTTTGACGGGGAGTCTGTTCTGGATGCGGGCAAGTTTGTTTTTGTATAAGATCGTCAGATGCTTTCCCGCCGGAAAGTTTAGTAAAAGATGCAAATAATTCCTTCACGGATTTGCATATAACGCAACCTGTAGGCATCCCGGCAGGTTGCAGCAGCAGCCTGCCCTTTTATGAGTCATTTTTTCTTTCTTCCTGCAGAATCCATACTTATTCTGATGGTCGTAATTCAAAAACCAATTTGACAAACGACTTACACATATGTAGATTTGGTAGTAATCTCTTATCTGCCAGGTCAGATGAATGGATTTACTTATTATTTTTAACCCCGAGACTCTTTTTTATGTCGCAGCATCGCCAACTTTCTGCCATTATGTTCACCGATATCGAAGGATATACGGCGATGATGCAGAAGAGCGAAAAAAACGCCGTTGTCGTCAGGAACCGTCACCGCGAGGTTATACAAGCGGAACACCAGCAGTTTAACGGTCGCATCATTCAATTCTATGGTGATGGTACGCTCAGCACTTTCCAAAGTATTGTGGAAGCCGTGCAATGTGCTTTGTCCATGCAGCAAAAATTCCAGCAGGCACCGAAAGTTCCGGTGCGGATGGGATTACATATTGGCGATATCATTTTTAACGAAGAACATATATTTGGTGACGGTGTCAATCTCACATCACGTGTAGAATCACTGGGTGTAGCGGGCAGTATCCTGATTTCTGACAAGGCAAATCAGGAACTGCAAAACCACCCCGAACTCAGGACGATATCGGTAGGTACTTACCAGTTTAAAAATATCAACCGTCTGGTCGAAGTTTTTGCGCTCGACCATGAAGAGCTTGTAAAACCAACCCCTCAATCTCTCAACGGAAAGCTGGAAGAAAAAAAAGAACCCGGATCCGAATCGA
>DASSGT010000163.1:0-3593 GCA_035693345.1 Puia sp.
TGAAAAAAATTTCTTTTCAAACAATTGACTGGAGCGGTTTACCGACAACCATACACCAGGGTCATACCGGCAAATCCATTTCGCAAACGATTGAATATCCCGGATTGAGGATACGAACAGTAGAATATACTGCCGGATATCTGGCCGATCACTGGTGTCAGAAGGGACATTTTGTGCATTGTATCGAGGGTGAAGTAATCAGCGAACAGGAAAATGGGGATCAATATATTTTAAAACAGGGAATGAGTTATATAGTCTCCGATGATATGAGTTCGCATCGTTCGCGTACAGAAAATAAAGTGAAACTATTGATCATCGACGGAGACTTTTTAAAATCAGATTAAGGTTTCAGAAGTTTTTTTATCAGTCCGGGACCTAAATAAATAAATGCCGTCCAGACCTGAATCAGATCTGCTCCGGCTTCCATTTTTTCTTTCACGTCAGGGATGTTAAAAATTCCACCTGAGCCAATGATAGGCAAACGATGATTTGTTTTTTTTGAAATGTAATCAACGATTTCAGTCGATTTCATTTGCAGTGGATGCCCACTGAGACCACCACTACCGATTTTTTTCAGTTTTGCAGGAGGGCACAAAAGACCTTCGCGGGATAAGGTTGTATTGGCAACGACCAGCCCATCCAGCCTGATTTCAAGAGAAAGATCTATGATGTCATCCAATTGTGAAAGACTCAGATCAGGAGAAATTTTCAGTAACAGCGGCTTTTGTTGTGTCTGTTTTATATTGAATTCCTGCAGTTTCGTCAATATTTGACGAAGTGATTCTTTCTCCTGAAGCTCACGCAGGCCTGGGGTATTCGGAGAGCTGACGTTTACGACAAAATAATCTACCCATGGAAATAATTTTTCAAAACACAGGTCATAATCCTGCCAGGCAGTTTCATTGGATGTTATTTTATTCTTACCGATATTTCCTCCAATGAGCAACGTCCGGTTTCCGGATGAAGCCGGTTTTTCCCGCCATTTTTTTAACCGCTGAACAACCATATCAATTCCCTGATTGTTAAATCCCATGCGGTTGATCAGTGCAACATCTTTTTTAAGACGGAATAACCGGGGCTTTGGATTACCGGATTGAGGTAACGGTGTGACCGTTCCGATTTCAATAAATCCGAAGCCAAGCGTTTCCAGACTTTGCAGGTATTGGGCATTTTTATCAAAACCGGCAGCAAGTCCGACGGGGTTTTTAAAACTCAGTCCGGCAAATGATCTCTGCAGGGAAATATCATTGACAGAAAATGCCTTTCGCAAAAAATAACGGCCCGGACCGGTCGCAGAAATCATATTCAGGACAAACATTGAAAAATGGTGAACGGATTCCGGTGGGAAAAGAAATAAAAAAAAGCGAAGCCATTTATACATAAGCGTCGCAAAGATAAAACACTTTAACAGTCGGGTTCAACAGATACTGCCTGACAAATTTTATATTTGAACAAGAACAATACATTTTATGCAGGAAGCTTATATCATTGCCGGTTATCGTACCGCGGTAGCCAAATCGAAAAGAGGCGGATTTCGTTTTTACAGACCTGATGACCTGGCCATTACAGTGATCAAAGGTTTGCTGGCTTCTGTTCCCCAGCTGGATCCCAAACAGGTGGACGACGTAATCGTTGGGAACGCTGTTCCAGAGGCCGAACAGGGCCTGCAGGTTGGCCGTATCATAGCCGCGAGGGCGGTAGGAATCGGCGTTCCGGGCATGACAGTAAACAGGTATTGCGCGAGTGGTTTGGAAACCATCGCGATTGCCACCGCCAAAATCCGTAGCGGACTGGCTGAATGCATTATTGCCGGTGGCACAGAAAGTATGACGATGGTTCCAACGTCGGGTTGGAAAGTTGTTCCTTCCTTTTCTATTGCCTCCGATGATCCCGATTATTATCTGAATATGGGCCTGACGGCGGAAGCGGTCGCAAAAGAATACCAGGTGAACAGAGAGGATCAGGATCAGTTTTCATATCAGTCTCATATGAAAGCCCTGCATGCCATTGATGAGGGTTATTTTAAGCCAGGTATTCTTCCAATAAAAGTGGAAGAAGTATTTCTCGACAAGGCCGGTAAAAAACAACAAAGAGAATTTATTATGGATACGGATGAAGGGCCGCGCAAGGACACTTCACTGGAAGCACTGGCCAAATTAAAACCGGTTTTTGCCTTGGGGGGATCTGTGACTGCCGGTAATTCTTCTCAGACCAGTGATGGTGCAGCTTTTGTGATCGTTATGAGTGAAAATATGATCAATAAACTGGGATTGAAACCGATTGCCCGGCTGGTCAGCTGTGCCAGTGCAGGGGTTCACCCACGTATTATGGGGATCGGTCCGGTAGAAGCCGTTCCCAGAGCATTAAAGCAGGCTAATATGACTTTGTCGCAGATTGATCTGATAGAATTAAATGAAGCCTTTGCAAGTCAGGCACTGGCGGTAATCAGAAAACTCGAAATGAACCCTGATATTGTCAATCAGAATGGTGGCGCCATTGCCCTGGGGCACCCCCTGGGTTGTACAGGCGCAAAACTAACCATTCAGATTACTCATGAAATGAAAAGGCAGAATAAAAAATATGGGATCGTTACTGCCTGTGTGGGCGGGGGACAGGGAATTGCAGGGATCATTGAAAATATCAACTAGGTTGACGGTTGAGGTAGTCAGTCGAAAAACAGAATTGACCCATTGACCATTAACAATTAACAATTATAAAAGCTTTTGGCGTTAGGCGTTCAGCATTAGGCGTTTTACATTTGTAATCTGAAAAATTCACCTACCATACGTCAGCATTCGGCTGTTTTTTTTCTGCTACTGTTCTCTTTTTGTGTAACGCCGAAGAGATTTTTGCACGATTTATTGGCAAATCATAAAGATACACAGTCATCTGTGAATCGGCCTGATCAGCAGATCGCCGCATCCGGATACCACTGCCATATAGAAGACCTTGTGGTAGTGGCCCCTTTTCTTCCAGATATTCAGACAGCAGAACCCATTCTGCTTTCATCACTTCAATTGACTTACTCAGAACCGGTCGTTTCATCTGGTTTTTCCTACAGTTCAAATACTGACAGCCGCGGACCGCCTGCTGATTTCTGTGCTTAAATTTTAAGTAAATCGATTTACAGGCCAGCCTGTAATTACAGAAAGAGCAGATTCATGAAGATTTTTTTACTTTTTATTTTTTCGGGCATATATTTTATTTCATCCGCACAAACCAGTTCAAAACGGAATTTATCCGCATACCTGGGGACACTTTCCGTCAAAGTGAAGGACAGCACGACCGGTAAACCCCTTCCTGGCGCTTCCGTTTATATTGCGGATCTGAAACTGGGCGTTATTGCAGATGAGTCCGGCAATTACCGCTTCGCCAATCTTCCGTCGGGAACTTACCTGGTTGAGGCCCACGCCATCGGACATTCTACACAGATAAAGGATATAACTATTTCGGAAAAATCAGTGCTAAATTTTGAATTAAGTCTGCAGTACACAGAACAAAGTGCCGTGGTTGTAACCGGTCAGTCGAAGGCAACGCAGATTAAACGAAGTCCGGTTCCGATCGTTACCATGAGTCATGCAGATATAGTCGCG
>DASSGT010000164.1:0-4994 GCA_035693345.1 Puia sp.
TTAAAAGTCGCGATAAAGGACGTACGATCTATTGCAACGAAGGGGGTTTTTATATTTTTGTTTTTCACGTTCAGCCACAGGTGGATGAGCGGTGTGGAGTATTGGGTTTCGGAATTATCCAGACTTCCGGTGAGGCTGTCAATAGGATCTTCGATATTATAGGGCCCAAGTGTCTTTTGGAGATTGGCAGAAAGGAGAGAAGCAGCTTTCCGGAAGGATAAATTTTTTGTTTCCCATGAAAGAAGAAAAGGTGTTCCTTCTTTCGCGAAATAAAAATTCCCCGTAAAAACAAAAGGCTGCTCATCCACTGCCAGCCGGATCTTGTCAAAGTTCAATTCCTTTGAATCCCTATTAAAAAGGATCCTGCATGCTCCCTGAACGGATTTGTTCGCGAGGAAGGGCCCTTTTTCCTGGTTAAATGTCATTGCCTGCACCAGGCAATTCAGATTAAGATCGATTGCCAGCACCGGACTCTTTACCTGGCGCTGGATATTACAATCCAGGTCGTGGACCCGGAACCCAAAATATTTATGTTTAACACCTTCGTCTACTGAAAGCTCGAGATGCGGTATACTGACCTTACTGAATTGTACCGCATCGTTTTTGATTAACACGCTGGTCTGTAAACTGTCCGCGATAATTTTTTTATAGATCAGTTTATTTACTTTCAGATGAACATTAAAATCAGCCGAGGTGATTTTACTGATATATCCGGATACCGTCGTGTCAGAAGCGGATTTCTTTTTTTCGGAAACTGCGGACTTTTTCTGTTGCTGAAGGTGACTTATGAAATCGTCGAGGTCCAGCCTGTTGGAAGACATGTCCCAGTCCAGCGAAGCTTTTTCATTGAGACGATTGAAAAAATAAAAGATGCTTTTTACTTTCGCGTTCACAGTCAGATCCGAACGCCCTGAATGAAGTACGAGGTGATCGATACTCATGTCCCTTCCCGTAAAGCGGATGACGCCATTCACCGGACTAAAAAGTAAGTCTCCCGGCGGGTAGTGAAGTCCTGCATCATTCAGGGAGATATTGCCGTTCAGGAGTCTTGAAGGATCGTGAAATTTTTCCAAAGATCCACTGTAAGCAAGGTTTATTTTTCCCGTCCCCTGAGTAAAAACCAGTTCATCTTCTTTCAGGAATTTGTTTACGATGTCCAGATTAAAATCGGAGGTCACATTCATTTGTATTCTGGGATGAACAAGATTGCTGAGGACCACAGAATCAGTATTGAAATTCAGATTTTCCCAGCTGCCGCGAAATGCAGAAAAATGTATCACCGTATTGGAATCCTCACGTCCCAGTTGACTGATGGCTTCATTGTTAAAGGTCGCCGCGAAAGATGCATGATCAATGGCAAAAAATGGACTTTTTATATTACTGTTTTTTACATTCAGCCACAGATGGATCAGTGGAGTGGGGTTTTGGGGCTCGGAATTATCCAGTATACCTGTGAGACTGTCAATGGGGTTTTCTAAATCATAGGGGTCCAGTTTTCTTTGAAGGCTTGTAGAAAGGAAGGATGCGGCTTTTCGAAAGGATAGATTTTGTGTATCCCAACCAAGAATAAATGGGGTTCCTTCTTTTGCAAAAAAAACTTTTCCGGTAAAAACAAAAGGCTGTTTGTCCAATGCCATCCGGATCCTGTCGAAACTCAATACCCCGGAATCTTTATCATAGAAAATGCTGAATCTGCCTTCTAAAGGTTTGTTTTTAAGAAATGGACCTTTTTCTTCGTTGAAAGCCATCGCGTCTATCTGACAATCCAGGTTTAAATCGATGGACAGCACACGACTCTTCGCTGATTCCCTGACAATACAATTCAGCTCATGTATCCGGAAATCAAAAAATTTATGTTTGGCATCTTCGTCGATCGTAAATCGTGCATCGTGGATTTCCAGCATCGGGTATAGTTGGCCGGCGGAACCGACACTGCCAGGTTTGCTCCTTTTTCTAAATACGGAAGTATTGGAATAACCCAGGCTGTCGGTATAGAAATAAATATCCGGTTTGTCGAGATCGAGACGCTGAATATCAATTCTCCCATGAAAGAGTTGCCAGAAATCTATCGTAGCGTACACCCGGTTTGCTGACACCAGATCATGGTGATGCCGGCTCCAAAGACTATCGCGCAGATACAGGCTGTCAATGGTCAGAGCAACCAGCGGAAAATTGCCTTTAAATCCAATACTGAGATCTCCGATATGTAACGTAGCCCCGTTGAGCTCCGTTTCGGTTTCAGATACCAAAAAAGAAATAAACTGTTGTTTATGTTGTTTTACATAGTAGAAAACTCCGACCAATGCGAGTAGCAGAAAAGCAAACAGGATAGCCATTACACGTAAACTGATTCTGATCGCTCTTTTCATGCCGGATATTTATTCAAAAAATACGTTCCCTTCCATGATCACATCATTGAAAGGCGCAGGAGCCACCCGATGGACCCCCTGTGGATTGCATCTGACAGTTAGAACGACGGCGCGCTCAGGATAGTTCACAAGGCAATGGAATTTTTGATTTCTCTCTCCATAATACCTTTGACAATACGTGGCGGCTTTCCCCATATTTTTATTTTCGTATCTGTAAGTATGGGATAGGGCGAATGTACACCGCCCGTTTCAACTACCGGGATCCCAAATACCACTGTCTGAATTCTGGCATGGCGGATCACATAAGAACACATGATGCAGGGTTCGTGTGTCGTATATAGAATACAATCCGAAAGGTCGGAATTGCCTGTAATAATATGGGCCTCACGGATGGCCTCAATTTCTGCATGAAAAGTGATATCTTTTTTTGTTTTTCCTCCTTCAATTCCCTCGGCAATGATGACACCATCCTGAACGATCACAGAACCCACAGGTGCATCGCCTCTGGCTTTGGCTGTCCGTGCCAGGTCAATAGAGAATTTCATGTAATATTCATGACCACGCTCTGTGGTTTTATTTTCTTTCATCATTACAAATGTAGGGTATAGGGGCGGTTTATTCTTTTGGAGAAGAAGCATTATATTTAGTATCATATATCCAAATACATCCGTCATGAAATCCGTATTTTCCATCTGCAAAATTTCTTCGTTCTGCTTTTTTATTTTGTACATATTTTCTTCCTGTACATCCTATCTGATTGTTAATGGTGGTCAGCAGGTACCAAAGGAAGTCACTATCTATATCACCGGTTATGACACAGCTACCGGGCATCTCACACTGGAAGATGTTTCTCACCATTCCGCTGACCCCTTCACGGCTTATCCGGGCCAGAAAATCAGATGGAAAATTTCAGGTGTAAAGCATTTTCTGATTGATAATGTCGTTGACAAGTCGGTGAAAGCCCCTTCGGATGAAGTGTTTGAGAAGAAGCCGAAACCTGTAAAATTTTTTTCAAAGAGCTGGACCGGAACGCTTAAAGATTCGTCGGCCCTGCGCCGGATCACCGGTGTGAGTGACAGTGGCGGAAGATTCATAAATTATATTTATAAAATTGTCTGGCACAAATACGGACAGCATGTGTTCGACCCGAAAATTCAGATCAAGTTATAGCCGCAGAAATGTTATGCGCAAATAATATAATGATCGGTTAATTTGAAAGATCGGTGCTTCGCATTAACCAGGCTTTATTACATTACGGATAAAAGAACAGCATGCGACATGGCGGATTTATGTGGATTTTATACCTGTTCAGCCTGCTAAGCCTCCTGCTCGACATTTATGCCTACTATGGTGTGAAAACCTGGGTATCGGGATGGAAATCTGTGCGCCGCCAGAAAATCGCACAGCGCATATATCTGTTGTTCTTTGTTGGCATTACCGTTTTATTTCTGAGCGCTATCATTTTTACTCCCGGATATCTGACCAGGTTTCAGGAATGGGCTCTGAGTTTATTTCTGACATGTCTGATCACCAAATTATTTTTTGTCATCGTTCTCCTGCTGGGTGATATCGTTAGATTTTTTTGGGGTATTGGCCGGGGACTCATAAAACGAAAAGAAAAATCCGACGAACCTTTTTTTCCTTCCCGTCGCCGGTTTATTGCAGAAGCAGGTATTTTGCTGGCATCCGTTCCGTTTACAGGTTTTTTATATGCCATGTTCAAAGGCAAATATGATTATCGGCTGCATGAAGTCACATTGTATTTTAACGACCTGCCTGCATCTTTTGACGGGTTTACCATTACACAATTGTCAGATTTCCATTCCGGCAGTTTTGATAGTCTGCCGGCAGTCACCCGGGGCATCGAAATCGCAAAGGCGCAGCAAGGCGATCTGTTTGTTTTTACGGGCGACCTGGTAAACAATATGGCATTTGAAGTGGAACCTTATATTTCGCTGTTCAGCCAGCTCAAAGCGCCTTATGGGCAATTTTCTATTCTCGGCAATCATGATTATGGTGACTATGCACGGTGGGATAATCCGGAACAGAAAGCGGCCAATTTCGAAAAAATCAAACGGCATCATCAAACCCTTGGCTACCGTTTAATGCTAAACGAAAATACCGTTATTCGGAAAGGCGCCGATCAACTCGTGTTGATCGGAGTGGAAAACTGGGGTCGCGGATTTATTCAGGAAGGTGATATCGAAAAGGCTTTGGAAGGAGTGGATAAAAATGCATTTAAAATTTTATTGTCGCATGATCCGACGCATTGGGAAGAAAAGATTCGTTTTCATCCGACCACCATTCATCTCACTTTATCCGGACATACACATGGAGCCCAGTTTGGTGTTGAAACAGACAGATTGCGCTGGAGCCTTGTGCAAAACCGGTATCTTGACTGGGCCGGGCTGGCCAATGAAAAGGACCGCTATCTCTATGTGAACCGCGGATTTGGATTCCTGGCTTTCTCGGGACGCCTGGGTATCTGGCCCGAGGTCACGAAGCTTACGCTCAGGAAATCCTGAGAGTGTGGAAGACTGGAAGACTGTCCCGCACGTGCGGGATGGAAGTGGAATATATAACGGAAGGTTATTTTTGTAAAAACTGTTTAATGGAAAACCTTAA
>DASSGT010000165.1:0-4025 GCA_035693345.1 Puia sp.
CCAATGTATTCAATTAATGGAAAAGATCATTGCCCAAATAGACAAGGAATATAGTTGATAATACGTAAACATTATTCTCTAAAACAGCTTGCTGATTAAACAAAAAAAATATGAAACAAATCAGAAAAATCATGGTATTCATTTTGTTTTTTGTCTCCCCCGCATTAACAAAAGCACAAACAGATACAGGCAAGTCCCCGCAATACAAACATGTTGAGATTGTAACTTTTAAACCGGGCACATCGGATTCCAGCAAACACATGGTCGATAAAACCTATCGACAGGCAGCTGATGCGTTTCCTATGGTGAAAGCATTTGAATGGGGATGGGACGAAAATGACAAATCGCAGAATAAACGTATTTATACCACAACCTTCAACAGCAAAGGCGATTTAACTACTTACATGACATCTCCTGCTCATCAAACCATCACAAAAACAAAACCTGCCAGTGTAGTGAGTATTACGACGGTGGACTATCCTGTAAATAAATAAGAGTTTATGTGTCTGGCTGTTTAATAAGTGAAAAGTTCAACCTTTCTGAACTGAAAAGTTGAACTTTTGAATATTTGATTACGGGAATTTTCGAGGTTCCGAGCAGATTCGAACTGCTGTAGAAGCTTTTGCAGAGCTCTGCCTAACCGCTCGGCCACGGAACCATTTGAGATGGGCAAAAGTAGTATATTCGGACTAATTTGCCTAACGGATAAACCGCAATGAAAAGTATTGAAGAAAGCGAACTTATCATAAATTCCAGGGGTGCCATTTATCATCTTGACCTGCGACCTGATGAATTATCCCATAAAATCTTTCTGGTAGGGGACCCGGGCAGGGTACCCGTTGTGAGTAAATATTTCGATCGTATTGAAATCAAACAACAGCATCGTGAATTTGTATCTCATACCGGATTCATCGGTTCGGAAAGGTATACGGTTATTTCCACCGGAATAGGAACCGACAATATTGATATCGTAATGAATGAACTGGATGCATTGGTCAATATCGATTTTGCGACACGGACTATCAAACCAAATCTGACCCAGTTGCAGATCATACGTCTGGGCACGTCAGGGTCACTGCAGAGGGAAATTCCGGTGGATTCATTCGTTGCTTCCACCCACGGTCTGGGCATTGACAACCTGCTGAACTTTTATCGCCTGGAACCCAGGGGTGCAGAACAAGAAATTCTGCAGGCATTCACAACACACACACAATTACATCAACAGTTTGCGCAGCCGGCTATCGCATCCGCATCCGGGTATTTATTAAAGCATTTTACAAATGGATATCATACGGGCATTACAATTACCTGTCCCGGCTTTTATGGTCCACAGGGCAGGATATTAAGGCTTGGTTTAAAACATCCTGATCTTATTGAGAGGCTTACCAGTTTTAATTTCGGACCCTACCGGATTACTAATTTTGAAATGGAAACTTCAGCCATTTATGGTCTGGGAACCATGCTGGGACATCAGTGCCTCAGTCTGAATGTAATTGTCGCCAACCGGATCAGTAAAACTTTTTCGAGCAATGGTTTGTTAGCAGTAGAGCGGCTGATCGAGAAATCGATTCAGACTATACGTTCCATGACCCATTAGAATTATCTTTGTGCCCAATGAATATATCATTCTTTAAATACCAGGGAACAGGGAACGATTTTATCCTGGTCGACAATAGAAGTAACGCCTTTTCAAATTTATCACAAGTAGAAATCGAACGAATCTGTGATCGGCGCTTCAGCATCGGGGCCGACGGGCTTATGATGCTTAACCACAAGGATGGATATGATTTTGAAATGAAGTATTATAATTCTGATGGGAAGCCTGGTTCCATGTGTGGAAACGGAGGCCGGTGTATAGTTCGTTTTGCTTATGATCTGGGTATTCACAAAGAATCCTATCATTTTTTAGCCAGCGATGGAGAACATGAGGCTGAAATAGAAACCGGATCGGATATTATAAATCTCAAAATGAAAGATGTTGCGGGCTACAGGGAGGAAAACGGTCATTTTATTGTAGATACCGGTTCACCGCACTATATAAAATTCGTCAAAGATGTGATGGGTGTGGATGTAGTGAAAGAGGGAACTGATATCAGATACAGTGAACCTTTTGCAAAAGAAGGAATCAACGTGAATTTTGTAGAAAGTAAAGGAGACGATGAGATCATTGTCAGAACCTATGAAAGGGGAGTGGAAGATGAAACATTTTCATGCGGTACCGGAGTAACGGCGAGCGCATTGGTTTGCCACCATAATGATGTCGGATATAATGACGTAACCGTAAAAACAAAAGGAGGGACGCTGGTTGTCAAATATGACCGGAGTTACGACAATAAGTACACGAATGTCTGGCTTTGCGGACCTGCAGAAAAATCTTTTGAAGGAAAAGTGGACGTGAAATTATAAAATCCCAGATTTTGAAATTGGCAATTCATTTCGGCATCGCTGCTGCTCTACTTCTGATCATCTGTTGTTTTTTCCCCTGGGCATATTACCCCGATATTCAACAGAATTTTACAGGTTTTTATTCTAAAGGAAATAATTATGGGAAACCAGGAAAAGCTTTTATTTTCCTGTCCGTCGTATCCATCGCCTTTTTTCTTATACCAACCTTATGGGCAAAAAGGGCAAATCAGTTTACGGCTGTGCTGATATTCTCTTATGCATTGAAAACATATCTTCTTTTTGCCGCCTGTTACCTGGGAATATGTCCGCAGATTAAAATCGGACTATATGGTGTTTTGGCCTTTTCGCTGACTATTCTCGTCAGCAGTTTACTTTCCCGCGCACCATTGAAAACAGAAAAGTAAATATTCTATAAATATAACGCAGATGTACAAGTAGAGCATTACGCTTTACGCCTTTCGCTTTAAGCTTTAAGCTTAATAGTGTCCCTGTATTAATCTCGCGATGGCGAACGCACATCCGGCTGCTATGGCTCCAATCATCATTACACGGAAAGCTCCGCCGATCTTATTGACACCGGTAAATTTGCTTTTGAAATATCCAAATATAAATAAACAGACCAGTGTTATGACCGAGGAGATTTTAAGTCCCTCAATGCCATTAGAAGCAAAAAAATAAGGACTTAGTGGAATCAGTCCCCCGACAACATATGAAAATCCGATATTGAAAGCACTTTGAGCCGCACGTTTGGGATTGGGTTTTTCGAGTCCAAGTTCATATTTCATCATCAGCTCCACCCATTTTTCTTTATCCCTGCTCACTTCTTCCACTGCCTGGTTCTGAATTTCATTACTAAGACCCAGTGATGAAAAAAAAGTCCTCAATTCCTGTTTTTCAATTTCGGGAACCGTTTCAACCTCTTCATATTCCCTTTTCATTTCGCAATTGTAATGATCGACTTCCGTTTTTCCTGCCAGGTAGCCACCCAAACCCATTGCGATAGATCCTGCGGCTATTTCAGCCAGACCCGCAATGATGATAAGGCTTGTACTTGAAACCGCGCCGCTTAGTCCGGCTGCTAATGCAAATGGAACGGTGAGTCCATCGGACATCCCGATAACGATATCACGCAGCGTTACGGCGCTGATCATATGTTCTTCCCGATGCTCTTGTGTCTTGTTAACTGCCGGGAGGTCTATGTTTTCCGGGTTCACCATAAAATTCAGGGTAAGTTAAATAATCTAATTTTATTTCAGAATGGATAGGCTATCCTCAATGATTTCCAGACATTCATCCATTTGAACCTGATTAATGATTAATGGAGGTGCAAACCTTATTTTATTCCCGTGGGTAGGTTTAGCCAGCAATCCATTTTCCTTCAATTCCATACAAAGGTCCCAGGCAGCTTCGGAATCTGTTTGATGTATTACCACAGCGTTTAATAGCCCCTTTCCCCTGATCTTTTCAATATATGGAGACCGGATGGATTCCAGACCCTTTCTGAAATAGTTCCCCATACGTGCTGCATTTTCCGTCATATTTTCTTCTTTTAAAACCGAAAGAGCAGTGATGGCTATCGCAGAAGCGAGTGGGTTTCCTCCATAAGTAGATCCGTGTTC
>DASSGT010000166.1:0-6610 GCA_035693345.1 Puia sp.
TGAAATCGAAAGCACCACCAGGGTAAGCGGTGTCGCCTGGACTGCACCCTGTGTATCCATTACAGATTATCCGCGATTCGGCTGGCGTGGATTGATGCTTGATGTAAGCCGTCATTTCTTCACAAAAGAAGAAGTGAAGCAATATATGGTTCAGATGTCCCGCTACAAATACAATGTGTTGCACCTGCATTTGAGTGATGACCAGGGATGGCGGATCGAGATAAAATCAATACCGCAGCTTACCAGTGTGGGAGCCTGGCGCGTAAAACGTACTGGGCTCTGGTACGAATTCCTGCCCGCACTTGCATATGAGAAGCCATCGGACGGAGGATTTTATACACAGGAAGACATGAAGGAAATGATCAGTTTTGCAAAGGAACGGAATATTACGATTCTGCCGGAAATAGATGTGCCTGCGCATAGTCTGGCCCTGATTGCTTCTTTCCAGAATCTTTCATGCACGCAGCTTCCTTATAGTGTGAATGCCGGTTTCCGGAGTCCGGTCAGGGATGGTAACGCGCTGTGCATTGGAAACGATTCTGTTTTCATGATGCTGGATAAAATTTTTACCGAATTGGCAGCACTGTTTCCCTGCGAATATATTCATGTGGGCGGAGATGAAGCATATAAGGGGTTTTGGTCCGATTGTCCCAGGTGCCAGAAACGTATGACGGAAGAGCATCTGAAAAATGTAGATGAACTACAAAGTTATTTTGTAAAAAGAATGGAAGCGATATTAAAAAGTAAAGGGAAAAAACTGATAGGCTGGGACGAAATACTGGAGGGAGGCCTTGCACCGGAGGCAACAGTGATGAGCTGGAGAGGAATGAAGGGAGGAATTGATGCTGCCAAAATGAATCATCATGTCGTGATGACTCCATGGGATTATTGTTACCTGGATCTCTATCAGGGAGAAGCCAGCGTGGAACCACCTGCTTATGGAATATGCCGTCTGACGGATTCCTATACCTATGACCCTGTGCCGGACAGCGTCGATGAAAAGCTAATACTGGGAGGACAGGGAAATTTGTGGACCGAACGGGTTTCTAATTTTCGTCATGTTGAATATATGACCTGGCCCCGGGGCCTCGCCCTGGCCGAAGTTTACTGGAGTCCGAAAGCGAGACGAAACTGGGATAATTTTATAGTCAGGATGGAGGCTCAGTTTCCGAGACTGGATGCTGAAGGAATTAAATATGCGCTCAGTTCATACAATGTGATATATACACCCGTACGGGGAAAAGACAACCGTGCTTTCTCCGTTAAGCTGTCTACTGAAATAAAAGGCCTTGATATTTACTATACATTCGACGGAACAAATCCTGATCCGTTCTATCCGAAATATACTGGTGAGCTGATCAACTTTCCAGTGGGTGCTACGCAAATTACCGCGAACACTTTCCGTAATGGAAAGCAGGTAGGCAAGCAGGTTACCATAAAAAAAGATGAGCTGGCTCAGCGTTTAACACAGGGCAGACATCAGTATTAATAATATCCATCGGGCATAAAGGGCGCCTTATCGTGCAATTACGATCATTCATCGAAGAATTTTCGTGAAGGCCGTCCTTTTTTGCAATTTCAGATATTATTAAACCGAACCATGAAAACGATCCCTCATTGTGTCGAATGCGGCAAGCCTATATCCTGGGGCGTGCATGTTTTTTCGCAAAGAATCTACGGCCACTCTCTTTGTCTCAAGGATCAGTGTGCGATAGCAGAATCAGGTGCGTCAGGCAGGGCAGTAGATTTATATCTTGCCCTGAAATCGCGGAACTTTCCTGTCATCCTTGAATATTTTGATGGTCAGAAACATATCGACATGGCGCTGCCTGGTAAATTATATATCGAAGTGAATGAACGCCGGCATCAAAATAATTATCAGGCAATGGACGACCTGACAAGTTCTGTTTATTCTCTTGAAAAGAAAATACCAACCATTATCATTTCAGATACAATGCTTGACGATCCCGGATCCTTTGAACATGTCGTCAATGAGCTTTCAAAGGCCTGCAATGTGATGCTGAAGTCAACCCATTCTTATTCATTTACAGTAGCACCTCCGCTTACATTGGCGCAGTTGCAATAGATATTTTTAATTCGTTCATTCTGCAACTCTTTTACAAGCGGTTAACATGAACCTGCCTTCCTTGCTGATTTCGGAAGGTCTTATTTGAGCAGGATTTACTGAAAACCTGACAGAATAGTACTTGTCAATGACTTGTTTTAGGTAATTAGTATATTGATAATCATAAGTTTACGAGACGATTGTCGTTTTGATCGTAAAAATACCTATGACAATCCAAAACTGCATATTATCTTTAAAACGAACTTACAGTTTCCGTACCCACTGAGCAATCTGAAAGCTCATTCTCAGGGAAAGAATACTGCACCCATCCTTCCAATCTTCCTTTGATTAAGATTCCGGCTTTTATCCAAAATCTTGCGGCGACCATTGATATTAGTCAAAAAGTATAAGTTTTTTTTACTCAAAACGCAAACAGAATAATCACTATACTATTTTTAAGACTTAACGACCGGAAAAATACAGGAACATTACTGCAGACAAAAAAAGTAAAAAACGAAAAAGAACGAGTATGGAAAAGATTGTTGATCTTCTGAACACCGCTAAGAAACAGGCCGGAATTACATTATTATGTATATTTCTTCTTGGTATATCGTGTAAGAAAGAAACGAGCAGCAACACCGCGCCGCCGCCGCCGCCTCCACCGCCTCCACCTGTATTGGATTCGGTCAGCATATTTGGAACTCAGAAGCCTGTCGGAATAACTGAAAACGACAGTACTACCGGAGGAATTTTTGGTATCGAACTTGGCGTCAAGTTCCATTCCTCAGCAAATGCAAACGTGGTGGCTGTCAAATTTTATAAAACAAAAGGAAACAATGGTGCTCATACCGCTCAGCTGTATACCAAAGATGGCACTTTGTTGGCATCACAGGTATACCAAACTGAAACCGATAGTGGCTGGCAGACATTATTTCTTACCGTTCCTGTTCCTATTAATGCAAATACAACTTATATCGCCGCCTATTTTAGCAGCCTGGGAAATTACGTCTCAACAGCCTACGGATTGAAAACAGCTGTAACGAACGGTGTGCTGACCGCCCTGGCAGATAGTGCAGATGGTTTAAATGGTGTATATAAATATACCAATTCGCCTTCTATACCGGATAGCTCAAATAAGTCTAACAACTATTGGGTGGACGTTATCGTGTCACATTAATGTCCTGCTTACTAATGTGGAAGTTCGTCATGCAGCGTTAGCAGCTGCATGACCTTATATTGAACGTCGATTTCAGACAGTGCCTGCATATTGATTATCTCTTTTGATGCATATTATTCGACCTTGCGTCAAAGGGTTTGTCATCTGCCGCACCTTCATCTTCATTGCCCATTACCTTCTTTGGTTTTTTGCGTTGTATATCCTGAGTTAGATTTTTTTGTGACTTTTCGGGTTCTCCCGGTCGGGTGGTCTTTGCTTCTTTGAGCTGCAAATCATTCGGATTCTTTTTTATTGTTCCCATAAAATTCGCTTTAGTGATGAATCTAAAGGAACACTTTAATTATCATGCCAGGGTACCGGTTATTTATCATTCAAACTATATTCTTCTTTTAAAAATCCAATGAGTGAATTTGCCTGGTGGTTTAGTTTTTTGACATCATCCCAATAGCTGCTGATAATTCCCTTTGTTATCTCGATCGTTGATCTGAATTTATTAAGATCATCCGCGTTCGTGGTGGCTAAATGAAATTTTCCGTAAACGAATCTTGGATGAATGAGGTTGCCTTTGGGACCCACCCTGGAATGATAGGCATCAAATTCATAAATTACCTGGTATATAGCCAGACATTTTTGAAAATATTCTTTGTAATATGCTTTTTGCGCATCTAGTTTTTTTACGGCAGAGTAATAGTCAGTGATCGAATCTGAAATAGATTGTTTTTTAAACAACCGCATATTGCCTGAACTGAACAATTGGGTGATCGTCCTGTCTGAAAAGTTCATTGTGTTCTCGCTATATAGATAGCCGCTTTGGCGATAGCAGATATTTACAATGCTGTCGTTTTTATTGACATTTGGAGTCAGTAACATTTCAAGTGTATCCAAACCATACATCTGGGCCTTAACTGCATCGAGGGTCGAATTGGACAGCGCCGTGTCCGTTTTCAGATCCTGCATCAGGGATTCTATATACTCCTTTTCCTTATTACGGTCACTGATATGCTCACGCACATTTTCTGCAATAAAGCCCAATGTAACGGCTAAAAATATCATAAGAAATTCAAGAAAATATTCCCTGAATTTTTTCTTTTTATGATGCAGGTCCGGATGATGATGAACTTCCATTTCATTCAATTTATCGTAAAGAATATAAGTAGCACAATAAGCAGATATTTTAAGAATATCTCCCGATTTATCCACCAGTCCGATATATCCGTCTGGTCTGACAATATATATTGCATCTTTCAGATAACCGGTTTTTTTTACTTCCGGTCCCCATTCGAAAATGTATAAAGGAATATTTTTTTCTGAAAACAGCTTATTCAGTGTTGATGTTGGATGCCCGTAGCAGTGAATCTGCCATTGCCTGCTGACAAGTGGTTCGAAATTTTTTGCAGATTCAACCCAGGGTAAACGGTCTCCGCCCTTCAGCTTTCCTGCGCGGCCGGAGCTTAAAAAACTTTCGGGGTATCGAATAGATATTTGAGATACTGTACGAAACATAAGTCGTTTAAAAGAGCTAAACCGGAATAATAAGGGAAGAATGACAGGAACGAAATGAAGTCTCACCCATGTTGCAAATGATCCTTTTGCTGACACAAAACTGAATGCCCGGTCAGTGCTGTTTACCAATTTTCTGGCAAAAGGAATTCGTTCTGTTTCATAAGTGTCCAACAGGGTTTGGCTGGCTTCGCCTTTGATAACGGCTGTGAGTTTCCAGGCCAGATTAACCGCATCGCCTATGCCCGTATTCATACCCTGACCACCTACCGGACTGTGAATATGTGCCGCGTCCCCAAGCAGGAAAACATTCCTATTACGGAAGCGGGAAGCGACACGGTGATGCACACGATAAGAAGAAAACCAGTTTACTTTTTCTACTTCCAATTTTAGACGGGAAAGAATATCCTTTTGAACATCCTCCCATGTCAGATCCGGATTATTTTCCTGATCCTGTTTCAGGTCGCCAACCAGTCTGATATTGGCATCGCCCTTCATGGGGAAAATGATCATGAAATCAGATGAATCCAGCGCAGCGTGCATTTCACCATTTGCAGCAGGCCCACCAGCTTTCATATCCGCCACATAAAAAGTATGTGAATAAGTTCCTCCTTCAAATCCTGATCCTGTTTTTTTTCTCACCGAGGAATGCGCTCCGTCACAACCTGCCATGAAAAGGGCCGCACATTTTTCCCGCCTGCCTTCTTTTAACAATTCTGCCTCAATGCCATCTTCTGAAAATTCAAATGACAATAGTTCCGTATTTCTTTCCACCCGGACGCCAAGCTTTATCAGTTCTTCAATGAGCATTTGCTCCTGTTTGTCCTGCGGAAAAACCAGCACATATGGATAGGGACTATAATGCATGCCGAAGTCACCTATAGGCAGCCGGGCAGCCTGTTCCCCCTGGATCCACAGATTAATCGTCTTCATCTCAAAACCGCCGTTGACGGCCAACTGATCAATGCCCAGCTGATGATAAAATTCCAGATTGCGGGCATGTAAGACCATCGCTCTGGAAGTCGTTCCCGGTTTGTCAGTTTTATCAATGATCCGAATGGGTATCCCGGCTTTTGCCAGCCATAGCGCCAGCGTAAGTCCCGTTGGTCCGGCACCGACGATCAGAACCTTCGTTTGATCCATGATTCAGTTAATTCGTCAGAATATTTTTTGTGACATTTTTTATCCGGTAGTGGCTGAGTGTTTTCAACACTTCATCATAAGTTCCGTTCTTGGGTTTTCCGGTTACAACTACCTTCGCATCTTTCAGGATTTTGGCATTGTGCTGTACATAATCATCGAATTCCGCGATGGTTTCAACTGAAAGAGGCTTGTCATTATAATATGCGTTGATTACCGTTCCTGCGGAAATAATAAAATAATGTTGCTGGACAACTTTGCCGGGAGATTTAGATGTATCAGACGATTGAGAATAGCAATGGTTTATTCCCAGAAAACAAAGTGTAATGAATAATATGAATGACTTCATAAATGAGGATACAAATATCCGGATAATGTGTCGTAAATCATATTTGCAAAACTTAAAAACTATAGAACAAAGCCTTAAGCTTTGCGCTTTAAGCATTACGCTTAGTCTCAGTTCCATTTCGAACCTGATAAAATAGCGATCAACATAATCATGCCAAATAAAAAAGAAGGTATAGCTACAATGGCTGTTATGACCAGGCCCAGAATTGGATAATCATGATGCCTTAGCCACGGGCCGCCCAGTACAGCAACAGCACAGATCGCGAGGATAGCCATCCACAACATCATATTACGGCCGTTGACGGTTCCATCTGCCAGGCCGGTAATAAAGAAAAATAAAGCGATCAGTGAAACAATGGCTGCGATAATCCAGAGAATTC
>DASSGT010000167.1:0-4542 GCA_035693345.1 Puia sp.
AATCTGCCTCATTGAGTCAGTTCATCGAATCACTACTTAGGTCCAGAGCATTCTTATCCAAACAGGGTTTTCACGAATAGGCGGAATATCTTTTTTTGGCTTTCACGAATATGCGAAATCACTTTTCTGGTTTGCACGAATAAGCGGAATCTCTTTCCTGGTTTGTAGCCATTCGGCCCCAGCCGTTTCATGTAGAAAAATCTCAACATTTTTATTGGGTTACCTCTGTGTTTCAGGGCGTATAAACGGTTAGAACAATTCATTTCTCACTTCAAACTATTTCAAATGAAAAAACTATTGATGGTGATGCTGGTTGGCCTTCTTGCGGCCTGTGGATCGAATTCTTCCGGTTCTTCGACCGATACGACAACCGTAAAAACGGACAGTTCCATGACGGCCCGGGACTCAACGAATGCCAGGATGGATAGTACAAGGAAGATGACCGATACAATGAAAATGGATTCAACAAAAAAATAAAGGTTTCATTCCGGCGGATAAAAAGGTTTCAGGATAAATATTCCGGAACCTTTTTTTATGCTATGTGCCGATTTCGATTCTAAGGTTCATATTTCATATGATGGATGATATATCACAAAAGAGGTATTGCTTACATCAAAAAATAATTGACCAGGTGATCAGGTTGCATAAACATAGAAAACTTACTAACTTTCGTTTAAATAGATCATATGCCTCCCCCGACCCGCCTTTTGAGAATTTATCTGACGGTTATCGTTTGTACGCTTTCCGTGATCTGTTATGCGCAGGAACCGGTCAGTAAAAAGCAGGCGAATGTCACGTCGGCGAGTGAGAAAAAGGATCTGATCATTTACACGAAAATGGATACTTTATCGGTGATCTTCCAAAACACGCTGATCCCGTTAAAAAGATTTTCGCAACTGGATTCCTTCATCCGGTTTAACCTCATGGGGATCGCCAAACCGAGGGTTGAAATAAGGGGATACCCGGGCGATACCTATGAAAATTATGACAAGGTGGTGGATATTCTGAAGAAAAATAAAATCACCGATTTTTCATTTGGCATGGCGCCGGCTTCTCCCTGATTAAAGTTATCTAGAACAACATTTCCTGCGGAGGCGTTACTCCCTTTAAACGCAGATAGATGGTAGTCTGTCCCCGGTGATGTGTCTGGTGCTCAAATCCCTTTCCGAATAAATTGGCCCTTGATATTTCCGTTCCATTTCTTCTTTTGATCATCTCATTCATCTGATCGGGCGTCATACCCTGCAGTGTGCTGATCATGTAATCATAACTCTCCATGACAGCTTTTGTAGTGGCTTCCTTTGTGGGCTGAACGGTTTGTTCGAGCGCTGTGTCCGCAGCGGGTGTCGTTTTTCCGCTTGCATAGGAAGCAAATCCAAAATTGTCTGTCGCCAGATGAAGCATCTGCTGGGCGAATGAACGGATCTCCGGCGTCGGTTTAAAACTGTAACCATCGGCGGGCATCGCGTCCAGGTAGGCTTTGGTGTATGTTTTCGCCCGCTGCCATTCAACCACCATCTGGGGCTGGGTAAACTGGGCGAAAGCTGATCCGGTGAGGAGTGCTGACATGATGAACACAAAAAATAATGAACGTTTCATAATTCGATATTTGGCGGGATAAAATAATCGTAAATCTTGTCTATATTATTTATCTGATCAAATCCTTTCAACGCATCCCGCATTATTTATAATGGTTTGGTCATTTCAATCAATGTTTATGCTCCATGCGGCAGGTGATTGTTGAATATTCATGCCGGATGATTGAAAACAGGCGGGCAGTAATCAAAAGCCCTGTAATTTTACTTATGAAGTTTTTCAAAGGACAGGCAACAATCGTACAACTGCAATGGCTGGTCTGGCTTGCCGTGTTTTTGATTGTCTTTTTCTCCATGCTGCCGCAGGATGGCTTTCGGTGGTCGGCGAGTTTTGCCCTCGTGAATGTTTCTTTCTATTCGTTGATTATTTACGGGAATATTAAATTCCTCTTTCCCGTTTATTATGAAAGAGGGAAAAAGCTGCAATATGTGTTGCTTGTCATCATTTTGCTGATCAGCGCCGGTCTGGCGAGGGGCTATCTGATCATATCGCTCTACAATTCATTCAGACCCGACAATCCTGAAAGCTGGACGATCGGCACGGCCGTGAATTTTGTTCTGGCCGGGTTTTTAACCTATATGCTGAGTTTTATTTTCAGGATAGCGATTGCATATTTTGCTTTGAAGCAGCAATCAGAAAAAATACTGGCGCAGAAGAGCCAGGCCGAATTAAACCTGCTGAAATCGCAGGTACAGCCGCATTTTTTGTTTAACACCCTGAACAATATTTATTATGAAGCTTATCGCGAGGCACCCAGAACGGCGGCCCTGATCGAGCGGCTCTCCAATATTATGCGGTATTTTGTGGATGAGAGCACCAAAGACGAAGTATCCTTACAAACCGAGATACAATTCATAGAAAATTATATCGCGCTGGAAAAAATCCGCATCCGGCACGAAGCGGAGATACATTTTTCAAAGAAATGTAATGGGGAAGCCAGCATCCCTCCCATGCTGCTGATGACTTTTGTGGAAAATATTTTCAAGCACGGCATTGATAAATCGAGCAGTCATAATAAAGTGGATATTTCCCTGGTTCACGAAGACGGGCACCTGTTATTTCAAACCCGCAATCAGGTACACAAAAAACAGTTACAGAAAGAATCCCATGGTTTTGGAATTCAGAATCTGCGCAAACGGCTGACCCTTTTATTCGGAACAAAATTTGAATTGAATATTGACCAGTCTGATCATTATTTTACTGCTTTTTTA
Source organism: Puia sp. (assembly GCA_035693345.1). GTDB lineage: Bacteria > Bacteroidota > Bacteroidia > Chitinophagales > Chitinophagaceae > Puia. The sequence goes on from DASSGT010000167.1 coordinate 2,808, forward strand.
AAAGTGCCATTATCTTGAACCTGACTTGCATTATCATTGACGACGAACCCAATGCGGTGAACCTGCTGGAAATGCTGATCCATCAAACGACCCCATGGCAGCTTCTTGCGAAATGTTATGATGCGTTGGAGGCTATCGCGTTTTTGAGGAAGAACACCGTTGATTTCATTTTCCTGGATATCAATATGCCAAAATTATCAGGCATGGAACTGGCTGTTTTGTTACCCAGAGAAACAAGAATTGTCTTTACCACGGCTTACTCCGAATATGCGGCAGAAAGCTATTCTTTTCATACCATTGACTACCTTTTAAAGCCCATTACGCTAAACCGCTTTCTGTCATCCATACAAAAAATCGAGGCACATTTTAACAATCACCCGGGTGGTGACTTCACTCCACCCGCACAGGATAAAGAATACTTCTTTGTAAAATCGGGAAAGACGCTGAGCAAAATACGCATGGAGGATATTCTTTATTTTGAAGGCGAGAAAGAATATGTAAGGCTGGTGACCACCGGGGAGCGTTTGCTTATTTACCGGCGTTTAAAAGATATCGATGAACAACTCACTTTACCCTTCATGCGGGTACACAACTCCTATATTGTAAATACAAAGCAGATCAGTAAAATTCAGGATAATCAGATTTTTATCGGAGGGAAGCAAATTCCCCTGAGTGAAAAATTCAAGACTGATTTTATGGCCCTGATACAACAGCGGCTGTTTTAAAAATATCCGGATTACTACTTCTTCAACCAATCGCCCCGGTTTTTCAATATCCCGAATGTTAAAAAGTATGCACTGCCGGTTGAACAGATCCGTCAAACTGTTGAATGTGTTTTATGGTTGCCCGCTTCTTTTATTTATTTGTAAAATAAAGCAGCATTTGTTTTTTTAGCAAGAACCGGGTTGTATTTGGAGATTTTCGACAGTTATTTTACAAGTCAATCGTAAACATATGAATCCGCAATCGAAACTACTATTCCTCATCGGGATACTCGCGTTTACTGCAACCTGTCCCGGACAGCAGCCATCGGATAAAAAACCGCTGGCGCACTTTGCCACTGATATTATAAAAGTAGATAGCATTTTATCCGCCGCTTCGCATGTCAATAAACAAAAGATTTTAAATAACTCCCCGCATTTTGAAAAGTGCCGTGGATCCAATGCCAGTTATAAATTAAATAAGGTTAAGGATGAATGGAAAGAATGTTCTGTTTGTCCCTTAATCTCCGAAATCATTTGGTCAAATGAAAAAGATGAGTAATCTGCTAACCAAAGAACCTTTCAGCCGGCATGATCTTTTTGGTATGCCGGTCTCTCAATACAGGGTAGAAAGGGTGGGGCATCATCAAAGGCATCTGTATGCTGACCTGTTCAATCAACACGGTGATTCCCGGCGTGATTATACAGGAAAGGCTATCGTTTATCCCATGAACGAAGGATGGTTTAACAGTGAGTCAGTGCTTTATGTCGTCCTCACCAATTACCCAGCATCTGTTCCGGTTGGATTTATTCAATTGTATCTGATGTCCTTTTCAATCCACGCAGCCAGCGCCACGATCGTACATGACTTATATGTTCTGCCTGCATATCGCAATAACGGGGCTGCCCTCAAACTTGTCGAAGCCGCCGTCAAATTTGCCATTCTCAATCATTCTGATTTTATACGGCTTGAAATTTTAGAGGAGAACCTGTCTGCAAAAAAATTATTTGAGTCGGTAGGATTCAAATGCCAT
>DASSGT010000168.1:0-16736 GCA_035693345.1 Puia sp.
GGATAGTCAGTTCTTCATAATGATTTCTTACATCCTTTGTTTCACCCCAGACGGACTGCCAGGTCTGATCGAAAGATTTTTTTTCTGTCCCTGACAGCTGGAATCCGGTATAGAAAAGGCTGTCCACATTCAGTTTAAATCCAAGCCCTGAGGGTAAAATAACAGGCTTGTTGTCATAATAGACTTCATAGGAAGGTATACCCTCTTTATTCAGCGTAAACTGCATTTTGATTTTACCAAGGGCAATGGTTTCGGAATGCTGGGCCGAACTGGTTGTACACAGGCAAAACATAAAAACGGACAAAATAAGCGGAGTCAATTTCATAAACAGCAGGTAGTTTTAAAAATTTAAGATACAGCTTTTAACATAAAAGGGGGGAGGGGCAACACTCTATTTACGAAAGGAATTTACCGCTGATCCAGTACATCACTTTTTAGAAAGCGGATTAAATACGAAAACTTTCTTATACAGAGGCATTTTTAATGTTTCAGCTATCCAAAATACTTAGTTTACGGGTGGCTGTTATAGTTTATTTAAAATTTATTTTTCACACAACACCGTTGATACATAACTGCTTTGAATAGTCTACCTCTTCAGTATATATTAGTGGTATCAGATTATCCAAATCAAAAACGATTATTTATGAAAACAAAATTTGCAGGTATCGCTTTCCTCTTCTTACTGTTTACCCATTTGAACCTGAAAGCCAACAACGGACCCTTCACTGTGAATGAAAAACTCATTCAGGCTTTTCAGGCTGCATTTCCACTGGCTGAAAAAGTTGATTGGAACGAAAGCGGCGATCATTACTTCGTTCATTTTAAAGACCATGAAATCCTGTCAGAAATTGAATATGATCATGAAGGGAACTTTCTTGCTTCAGAAAGATATTATAAATCAGCTGATATGCTGCCTATTCATCTGGCTTGGGCGCTCCATAAGAAATTCCCAAATAAAACTGTTTATGGTATAACAGAAACCAGTACTGAAGCAGAAACACTTTACTATATAAAAATGCAGGATAATAAGGAATGGATAACCGTTAAGGGGTCTTCAGATGGTATTACACAGGTAATCGAAAGATTCAATAAGGCTTAACACTTAACGTTTATCACGTGACGCTTACCTAAAGCGAGCACTTAACGCAATGTATAACGCCATTAGGGAAAATGAAACTGCTATCCGTTCACTCCGCGAATAACCAATTAAGCAGCCTCAGGGCTGTTTAATTTTTACCGGAATTCAAATCATAAACTGGCCTTCAAAGGAATCTTTCTGAATAATCCTGTTCAGTTTTTTACATAATACATTGAAGTCATCCGGTTTGGTCATAAACCAACTGGCACCAAGCTGCCTCGTCCGGTTAATATCATTCATATTTTTGGAAGTAGTGAAGATAATGACGGGGATATCCCTGAGTTCGGTTTTCTCCTTCAGGTACATCAGACAGTCAAATCCATTCATTACAGGCATATTCAAATCCATGAAAATTAAATCCGGGGTTGTAGTTTCCAGTTGTTTAAAAGCTTCAGAACAGCTCGAGGCCAATTCGCATTGGAGATCGGGTCTTACTGTATATACAGCATCCCGGAAAAAAAGCTGGTCATCGGGGTCATCGTCAATTAACATGATTTTTTTCGTCATGTTCATATTATCCCTGATTGGTAGTTAGTAAACTCTATTTAGTTTTTAATTAAATCGGAAAATACATAAAAAAACTGCTCATGATATGGTCTCTCCGGTAACGAAAATAAATCTTTTTGATACCCTATGATTTTTGCATATGCTGGGTCACACGCTTCACTGTCCCGTCGGAACTTTAAAAATGAATATCTTTCCTGATAAAACAGACTTGCATGATCCGTATTGGATTAATCCGGGAGACGAAAATTCCTGCAGACAACCGGGTAGCCTTAATTCCTTCCCAGTGTAAATGGCTGCAAAAGAATTTCGATACACTCAAAATATTTGCCCAGCCTTCCGATACCCGCTGTTATGGAAACAAAGAATACGAAATGGCAGGGGTGGAAATGAAAGAGGATCTCAGTGATTGTGATTATCTGTTTGGCATCAAGGAAGTGGCTGCTGAACGACTCATCCCTGGTAAAAAATATTTATTTTTTTCTCATACCCGCAAGATGCAGCCATATAACCGGGCACTTTTCCGTGCGATACTGGATAAAAAAATCACACTGATCGACTACGAATGTATGGAGCATGAGGACGGCCAGCGAATATTGGGTTTTGGTTTTTTTGCCGGCATTGTGGGTGCGCATAACGGAATCATGGCCTATGGTCAGCGCAGCGGACAGTATTCACTTCCACGGGTGTATAAGCAGCCCAGTTTTCGTCAGCTCATTCACGGTTATTTTGGTATTAAACTTCCCAATATCAAAGTGGTGATTACGGGTTCTGGCCGTGTGGCTCATGGTCTGCTGGAAGTGATGAATCTTTTGGGGATTATTGAAGTGGAACCGGATGAGTATGTATCCAGAAATTTCAGTTATCCCGTGTTTACCCAGCTAAAGGGATTCCTGTTATACCGGCATAAAACCAACGGAACATATAACCGTGATGATTTCCATGATCATCCGGGAGAATATGAGTGCCTTTTTAAATCTTATATGAAGCACTCCGATATTTTGATGAATGGAATATTCTGGGATCCGCGTATGCCGCGTTTGTTTGAGTGGGAGGATCTTTTATCGCCTGGTTTCCGGATTCAGACCATTGCAGATATTACGGATGATAAGGACGGATCAGTGCCATGCAACCTGGGAGATGGCACTATGGAAGCACCTTTATATGGTGTCAATAAAAAATCCCGGAAAAAAACAGCGCCATATCTGGAAGGTTCTATTGATGTAATGGCTGTCGGAAATCTTCCAAATGAACTTCCCAGAGATGCCTCCCGCTATTTTGGGGAACAACTGATAAAGTATGTTTTGGAAGATCTTTTCAAAGGCGAATCGAATGTAATCGCCAGGGCAACGATGGTTCGGGAGGGTATTATTACGGATCAGTTCAAATATATGTTGGAGTACGCTGAAAGCATAATTCGAAACGCGAAAAGTTGATCTGCCAACCCAGCTCGTGCGGGATCAACTGTAATAATCAGACATCAAGTCAATAAATTCCCCGGTATATTTTCCATTTTCATTTTTGATGATCAGTTCTTTTGAAATTGTTGTTTCAGGATTTTGTAAACCAAACAAACAGATACTTCGGAATGGCTGATGGGCACTTGTTTGCCGAACAGTGAGTTTTTCCCAAAGAAAAAAATCATTTTCCACTGCCAGTTTTTCAAAGAAACCAGTGCGGTGCCAGGGTAAGAGAATGCTGAAAGTTCCTCTTCCGTTCAGATGGTTACGAAAAACAACCATCAATTCATCGAGGGTTAATGTTTCATTGTGTTTTGCTTTATTTTTCTTTTCCACAGGAGAGCGGAGGTCGGACTCAAAAAAAGGCGGATTACTTATAATAAAATCGTAATCCCGGGGCAATGGATAATGTAAAACATTTCCTTCCAGCTGACGGATGCGGGCAGACCAGGGACTCGCCAAAATATTTTCCAGAGCCTGGGACGCTGATTCAGGGTCCAGTTCTATAGAATCTATCTGGCTTTCTGATTTTTGTGCCAGCATAAGTGTCAACAGTCCAGTACCTGATCCGACGTCCAAAATTCTTTTTGCACCATTCAAATATTTTGCTGACCAGGCTCCAAGGATGCATGAATCGGTACAAACTTTCATAACGGATTTATCCTGTTGTATGGTAAACTGTTTAAATCTGAAATATGAATTTGACATAACCAATTTTTACCAGTTCGCACGGGCACTTACAGTAACAGACAGGGGCGAAAACGACTGATCCATAAACTTATAATAGCCCGTCAGTGCAATCATCGCAGCATTGTCGGTACAATATTCCATTTTTGGAATAAACGTCTTCCAACCCAGTGAACTGCCCGTTTCTTCAAATGCTCTTCTTAAACCTTTATTGGCAGCGACGCCTCCGGCAAGACAGATATTTTTTATACCAGTTTGTGACGCTGCTTTTTTTAATTTGTTTAAAAGGATAGAGACGATCCGTGTCTGAACCGATGCACAGATATCGGCCAGATTTTTCCCGACAAATCCAGGGTCTTTTTCCAGTTCATTCTGAATAAAATATAATATCGAAGTCTTCAATCCACTGAAGCTGAAGTTCAAACCGGGAATACGGGGTTCCGGAAATTGAAAACGATTTTCATTTCCATCTGCTGCGAAACGGTCAATCAGTGGACCACCCGGATAGGGAAGTCCCAATAATTTTGCGGATTTGTCAAAAGCCTCACCGGCGGCATCATCCAGGGTCTCGCCGATGACTTCCATATGAGATGGGGACCTGCATACCACGATCTGCGTGTGGCCACCACTTACGGTCAGACACAAAAAAGGAAAAGAAGGAACGGAATTCGAATGGTCCATTTCACTGATGAGGTTTGCCAGCACATGGGCCTGCATATGATGTACCGCTATCAATGGAATGTTTAGGGAAAAAGCAAGTGATTTTGCGAACTGGGCGCCCACAAGCAGAGAACCGATGAGCCCGGGTGACTGTGTAAATGCGATCGCATTGATTTCTGATAAAGACAGGCCGGCCCTGAGCATGGCCTGATCCACTACAGGCAGAATATTCTGCACGTGAGCCCGGCTGGCGAGCTCGGGAACCACACCACCATAACGGGCATGGATATCCTGGGATGCAATGATATTTGAAAATATTTTTCCATCCATGCACACTGCGGCTGCCGTTTCATCGCAGGATGATTCAATACCCAGTATTTTGATTGCCAATCGTATAAATTGAGGCTGCAAAGATACCGGAGAACGACGAATTTATTGGTCGAAGCGATGGCTTCCTCAATCATTGAGACCGATGGAATCAGTTGGTTGAACGGATGGCTACTACCGGATCCAGGCGGGATGCTATAACGGCGGGGATAATGCCGGCCAGAATACCAACAAACAAACAGATCCCCACGGCAAGTCCGATAATATCCAATGGAATAAAAACTTTAAAACTAAATAAGCTGGAGAGAATCGCCGCGAGAATAAAAACGGCAACCATACCGATCATTCCGCCTATGATACAAAGGAAGGAAGATTCAAGCAGGAACTCAGACACTATGGTACTTTTCTTGGCTCCCAGCGCTTTTTTCAAACCTATCTGCGCAGTGCGTTCACGTACTGTAACAAACATAATATTGGCAACACCAAACATGCCGACGATCAGTGACAAAGCAGCAATGGCCCATCCACCGATATTGATGTTTGAAAATATGCTATCCATGAACTTGCTAAAGGATTCAATATCATTGAGAGAATAATTGTCCTCCTGGTTTGGAGACAGTTTATGAATGGTGCGCATGGCCCCTGTCAATTCATCCTTTAGTGCAGGAATACTTACATTTTCTTTTCCTTCCACAATAATTTTTGGTTGTGCATCTTCGTCACGTATCAATTGCCTCATGAATTTATAAGGAATGATGATACAATCATCATAACCAAACATATCCATCATATTCTGCCCCTGTTTTTCCAGCACACCAATGACGTTTGCCGGTTTGTCACCCTGCAGGCGCACTGTTTTTCCCACAGCCAGCTCGGCTTTCCCGAACATTTTTTCAGCGATCGTATAACCTATGACGATGGAATTTGTCCCATTATCAAAATCGGTTTGCTGCAGATACCGGCCCTCTGCAACATTCAGATGTTCAGTTTTGGAAAAATCTTCTGTGACACCGTAATAATTCAAACCACTCAACATATCACTTCCGTACTCCACTTTTGCCTGAAGCTGGGTCATATAGGAAGCATTTTGGATAATGGGCACACGGTCCTTGAGTTGTTTCAGCTCTTCAAATTTTGGTGTGGGCCGTTTATAATACCGCCACCAGGGATAGTTATTGTCGTTACGGTATTCCCATTTATCAATGAAAACTGTGTTTGTACCCAGTTTTTTGATATCGTCCTGCACGGCCGTTTTCATACTGCTGATGGTTGCGAGTACGCTGATGATACAAAAAATGCCGAATGTAATTCCAAGTAACGATAAAAAAGTTCGGAGTTTATTGGAACGGAATTCCTGCAGCGCCATTTTCAGGCTTGTGATGATGATGTTGAAATAACGTTCCAGAAAATTGATTTAGATTCCCAATATCGCAATAAATCGGTGAAATTCTATACCGTCCATCCGAATCTGAACCGGATTAACTTATCAAAAAGTTTTTATTCGCCACTGCCGACTGAACAGCTTTCCAGGGGATAATTTTTCAATACCTTCTTTTTGTTCGAGTTGCTGGTTACTGTTCACGCTGTCGGCGATACCACACCAGGGCTCTATGCAAACGAAATCTGCATCTTTTGCTGACCATATACCCAAAAAAGGGAATTCTCCCATTTGAAACCGGAGTCCGTGTGGAGTTTTTGCGGATAACAAAGAGATTTCGGAGGAAGCAGGGTATTTAAAAACCAGTGCATCCTGGTAAAATAATGATTTGTTCAGATTTAGCCGGTTGGAATCATCCAATAAAGGGATGGGTTGCGGAAGTATAAGGCCTTCTTTTGAAATGGGCCAGCGTGGAAGGGTTTCTGTTTCATCAAATTTCAAATGATAATCAGAAAAACCGGTATCGGTCGTCAGTGGCACTCGGAATGCCGGATGACCCCCGACTGAAAATAACAGAAGGGATTTTCCGGTATTGGACACAATGTATTCGGTACTGAGTTCGTCTCCCGATATTTGATAACGGATCCTGAATTCAAAATCAAATGGGTAGTTTTTTTTTGTTTCCGCATCGCTCTTCAACAGGAAAGTGATTTCCTGCCGGCTATGCTTTTCCGCCTCAAAATCCATATCCCTTGCAAACCCGTGCCGTGGGAGCTGATATGATTGACCCATATAGGTATAAGTATTATTTTTAAGGCTTCCGACGATTGGAAATAAAACCGGTGAATGCTTAGCCCAGAAAGCCGGGTTTCCATTCCATAAGTAATCAAGATCAAAAATTTTGTTTACTATGCTTTGAAGTTCTGCCCCTTTTTCTGCCACCTGAACTTTTAGTACTTCGTTTTCCAGTATGAACATGAGTTGAGTGATTCAAATGAAGAAAAGATATGACAAAGTTAATGTCTGCCTGCAGCCGGCGAAAAGAATTATCTTGCGACCTGATGAAAAATATATACCGTATTTTAACTGTCATCATCATTTCGGCAATGGTTTCCTGTAGTAGTCCTGAAGCGCCGGAATATCTGGGTTTTCGCGATTTTTCCATTCAGAATGTGAGTTTGGATTCGGCTTTGTTGCATACGCAGCTTGCATTCTATAACCCCAATACTTTTAATATGGAATTGAAGCGGGGAGATGTGAGTGTTTTTCTGGATGATCAGCTGGCCAATCATTACGTGATGGACACCACGATCAGTATTCCAAAAAAAGATACATTCTACGTTCCGATGAATCTGCGGATCAGTCCCAAATTACTAATCAACAGTGCACTCAGAATGCTCATGAATGGCAACAAGATCAAGGTAAAATTATTGGGCAGTGTTCGCGTAAAAAGGAGTGGTGTGAGTTTTAATGTTCCGGTTAATTATGAAGCGATGCAGGAAATCCGATAAAGCCTAAGGCTTAAAGCGTAAAGCAAAAGACTTTATTATTCGAATAATGATTACTGGATTGTAATTCCCCATTTGTAAAACAAAAGCTGATTCCTTTTGAAGCTTTACGCTTTGCGCCTTATGCTTTAAGCGTGCGAAGTATAGCCGCTATCTTTTCTTCTGTATCTGATTTTTTCTTCCTTTCCAAATCAATCACATCGGGTTTTGCATTCTGAACAAATCGTTCATTTGAAAGTTTTTTATTCAGTGATTCGAGAAATCCCTGAAAGTAGGCGAGTTCTTTTTCCAGCTCTTCCTTTATTTTCGAATCATCCCGTTTTTTCGGACTTTCAAATCCGATCTGGTATGAATGAAAGGGAACTACCTGAATGCCCGGCTCATTCGTATAAGAGCCATCTTTAAATTCGATTTTTGTGCAATTCAGTTGTTTACGGATAACCTCATACAGACTTTTCCCTTCTCCAAAAATTTCCTTTGGAATAATCAGACTTATAATCGCCTCGCTGTTTTTTAATTGCTGTTGCTGGCGGAATTCGCGACCAACAGTCAGGAATAATCGCAATTTTTCACCGACGTCCAAAACGGACTGATTATAAGAAATTTCCGTTACCAGTTGTTTCATACAAAGATCATCACCCGGTTTTCGTTCACGAAGCAGATGGTAAATTTCTTCGGTGACAAAAGGCGTAAATGGATGCAACCATAATAAAAGGTCCTCAAAAAACGAAATTGTTTTATCATATATCCGGGGATTCATCAATTGTTCAAACCCGGGTTTTACCCATTCCAGGTACCAGCTACAGAAATCGTCCCAGAATAAGGAATAAAGGGATTTGAGTGCCTCGCTGATTTTAAATTCTCCGAATAATCTGTCGACTTCTGTTTTAGCCTGGGAAAAACGATTGTCAAACCATTCCATGGCAAAAATGCCCGGATCCTGTTCAGATATTTTATTTCCGGATTGATCCAGCCGACTGCCCCAGATACGAACCAGCTTTAGTGCGTTCCATAGTTTGTTATTGAAATTTCTTCCCTGTTCAAGTCCTGCTTCATCGAATAATAAATCATTTCCGGCAGGTGCCGCGATCATGATTCCGAATCGGACGGCATCCGCCCCATACTTGTCAATCAGTTGTAGCAGGTCGGGTGAATTACCCAGACTCTTACTCATTTTTCTTCCCTGTTTGTCTCTTACCATGCCGGTAAAATAGACGTCGGGGAAAGGAATTTGATGTTGAAATTCAAGCCCGGCCATGATCATTCTGGCCACCCAGAAAAAAATAATGTCCTGGCCCGTAACCAGCACGGATGCCGGGTAATAATACCTCAAATCCGCATTGCCGGGATTTGTAATGCCCCGGAATACTTCGATTGGCCAGAGCCAGGAAGAAAACCACGTGTCAAGTACATCTTCATCCTGCGTCAGTTCATCATGAACCGCCAGCAAACCATAATGGTCCTGATATGCTTCCAATGCCAGCGATTCATTTTCAGCAACCACGAAGTTTCCCTTAGCATCGTACCAGGCAGGAATTCGTTGTCCCCACCATAGCTGGCGTGAAATGCACCAATCCTTTACATTTTCGAGCCAATATTTATAAGTTGCCAGGAATTTCTCAGCCGGATGGATCCTGATGTTTCCCGATAATACTGCATCGAGGGCCGGTACCGCGAGTGGTTTCATTTTTACAAACCACTGTGTAGAAATCCTGGGTTCCACCACTGCATGACTGCGTTGTGAAAATCCGAGGCGGGTGGAATAAGGTTCCTCTTTCAGGAGAAGTCCGGCTTCCCTGAGTTTTTCAACCACTTTCTTTCGTGCTTCAAAGCGGTCCATTCCGATGAAAATTTCTGCCGCTTGCGAAAGGGTCCCATCTTCATTTAAAGTATCGATGACTGCCAGACTATGCTTTAATCCAAGATTATAATCGTTTATGTCATGGGCCGGTGTCACTTTCAGGGCACCGGTGCCAAAGCTCATGTCGATATATTCATCGGTTATTAATGGTACTGAACGGTGAATTAGGGGAACGATGATGCGTTTTCCCAACAGGTGAATATATTTCGGGTCGTCGGGATGGACACAAACGGCCGTATCACCCATAATAGTTTCGGGTCTTTGTGTGGCTATTGTAATAAACTCAGGAGAATCTTCCACCTGATACCTGATGTAATACAAGGTGCCTTCAACTTCCCTGTATTCTACTTCCTCATCACTTAATGCAGTACGGGCTGCGGGATCCCAGTGAATCATACGGGCACCCCGGTAGATCATTTTTTTCTTAAATAGTTCAACAAATACTTTTATTACTGCCTTGTAATAATGTTCATCCATTGTAAATGTAGTGCGGTTCCAGTCCACACTGCATCCGAGTCTGGCAATCTGATCATAGATGATCGTTCCGTATTTCTCCTTCCATTCAAATGCGTATTCGAGAAACTTCTCACGGGAAATACTGTTTTTGTCGATGCCCTTTTCTTTCAGCATGGCGACAACCCGGGCTTCCGTCGCAATGGAGGCGTGATCACTGCCGGGTACCCAGCAGGCATTGAAACCTTTCATCCGGGCACGACGTACGAGGATATCCTGCACGGTTTCATTCAGGGTATGACCCATATGCAAAACGCCTGTAACATTCGGGGGTGGTATGACGACCGTAAAAGGAGGACGCCCGTCAGGGAAACTATTGAAGTAATGGTTTGCCAACCAATGTGCATACCATTTTGATTCAGTTCCAGCAGGTTCGTAATGTTTACTCAGCTCCATCCTACCATTTTTTTGGATGGCAAAGTTAGTCAATCAGCCAGAAGGGGGGATGGAAGGAGCACAAAAAAAGTTTTCGCTTTTGGTAAAGGGAAAACTTAATAAGGGAGAATATGAAATCACCCTCATATTTATGAGTTTCAGAAGGCTTTGAAATCAGATTCGTAGCGTCGCCTGTGGCTATGCAAACCAGTAAAGGTAGGAGAGCAACATTACCAGGCTAAGGAAGCCAAACGCAAATAAAGCCGTCTTTGCATTTTCTCCCAGATGAAATGAGTGTAACGTTTTTTTCATTAATGAAAAATTTAAAGAGTGAAACCATGTTTAATAAAAACATTTGTTTCAAAGGGGACACACTAAAAACAACAACGGTGGTTTCTTATACGATTTGGTATAGCGTAGGGCGGATAAAATACGGCTAGCGTAACCGTATCGGAACAAATATATAGCGTTTTTTTTTGAGATGCTAGTGTTTTGGGAGAAATTTTTCTGTAAAATAACCCAAAAAAACTCCGGGAAAGCCCGGAGTTATCGTACTTGAGTCTCTTTTGATGCTTTAAAGCAGGTTAAAGACATAAGAAAACAGGCTGATAGCGCAAAAATACAACACGGCAATAACCACTGCCAGGGTTGCCTGCTCTCCAACATGTCCAATGTGAAGATGTTTCATGGATTGGAATTTAAAAGGTGAATAGGGCATAAAAAGTTTGTTTCGTTTTCAAAGAGTACGGAAAAATAATATCATAAAAACAGTTTTTTTCGGGACTTTGAAGGGTGATTATTCCTAACTTTATTAGCAAAATGTTCTCGGGAGGCGACTACCATGTATGCGATTGTAGACATCGAAACAACTGGCAGTTATGCCGCTAATAACGGCATCACTGAATTAGCTATTGTGTTGCATGATGGAAATATGATCACGGACCGATATGAAACACTGATCAATCCACTTGTACCTATCCCACCGTATATCCAGGCGTTGACCGGAATTCAACCCGCCATGTTACATGACGCACCGGTATTTTCTGATGTGGCGTCCCGCGTATACGAACTATTGAAGAATGCCATTTTTGTGGCGCACCACGTGAATTTCGATTATTCATTTATCAAGCATCAGTTGGAATGCTGCGGGTATGAACTGGATACAAAAAAGCTCTGCACCGTGCGTCTGAGCAGAAAGGTCTTTCCCGGACTAGCGGGTTATAGTCTGGGTAAACTTTGCAGGGATCTGGAAATACCCATTGTAAACAGGCATCGGGCAGGGGGAGACGCGGATGCAACTGTTATTCTCTTCGAAAAAATATTAAAAAACGATAGTCAGGGGGCTGTCAGGCAAATGCTTTATGGGAAAAGCAGGGAACAATACCTCCCGCCCAACCTGCCTGCAGAACAGATTGCTTCTTTGCCATACACACCCGGCATTTATTATTTCCATGATCAAAAGGGTAAAGTGATTTATATCGGTAAGGCAAAAAACCTCCGAAACCGTGTTTGTAGCCATTTTTCGAACAACAGCCCCGGTCTCAGAAAACAGGAATTCCTGCGGAATATCTATTCAGTTTCCTGGCAGGATTGCGGGACCGAATTGATGGCCTTCCTGTACGAATGTGTGGAGATCCGGCGCCTCTGGCCGGCTTATAACAGCAGCCTGAAAAGATTTGAACAGACGTATGGATTATATATGTATGAAGATCAGGCCGGCTATCTGCGACTGACCATAGAAAAGAAAAAGAGACATCTGACTGCTTATTACAGTTTTAACCGGCTCGACGAGGGGTGGCAATTACTACGCAAACTTGTCAGGCAATTCGAACTGTGCCCCAAACTAAGCTTTATCGAACGTGGAAATGAAAACTGCAGCGGACTTTTGGATAAGAGCTGTCACGGTGCCTGTGTACATGAAGAATCGGCTGCTGAATACAATAAACGTCTGATGCTGGCACTGGAGTCGCTGCAGAATTTATTACCATCATTTGTTATCCGGGACAGGGGCAGGCATACTTCTGAAGAAAGTTTTATCCTTATCGAAAAAGGACGATTTTATGGGATGGGTTACCTGGACAGTGAAATTCAGATTCAGGACCTGGAAACATTGAAAGAACGCCTTACTGCTTATCCGGAAAATGACTATATGCGGGGGCTCGTTTATAGTTTTGCCGAAAAATGGCCACACAAAAGTATGAGAGTATGAGAGTATGAGAGTATGGGAGTATGAGAGTGGGGGAGTGATAGTGGATTTTACACTCACTTTTTAGTTTCGTTAAGCGTTGTGCGTTATGCGTCAGGCTCAGTCAGTTCTTTTATAATATCCAGGAATCTGGAACGGGGGATCATGCGGGCCCCGAGGGATTCCAGATGCGAAGTATACACCTGACAGTCGATCAGTCCGACGCCTTCCGATTTCAACAGCTCCACATATTGTATAAACGCATATTTGCTGGCATTGCTATACCGGCTGAACATACTTTCACCATAAAACATTTTCCCCAGCCGAATACCATACAGACCACCCACCAATTCACCATTCAATCGCACTTCTGCGCAGTGTGCATAACCCGCACGATGCAAATCGTTATAAGCATTTCGCATTTCTTCCGTAATCCATGTTCCATTCTGCCCCCGCCGGCTGATTGCCCTGCACTGGCTGATGACCCCGTCAAAATCCGTATTCACTGAAAATTCAAATGCCTGTTTTTTTAACAGGTGTCTCATACTGGAACTTATTTTCAATTCTTCGGGGAATAAAACAAAACGAGGATCAGGACACCACCACAATATGTATTTGTTTTCATACCATGGAAAGATCCCGTTTCGGTAAGCCAGTAATAATCTTTCCCTCGACAGATCACCTCCAATCGCAAGTAGTCCGTCTTCATCGGCCATTTCCGGAGGTGGAAATTGTATTGTTTCATTTAGCGCGATGAGAGACATAGAACAAGTATGGAAGTATGGAAGTATGGAAGAATGGAAGTGTAGTTAAGAGTTGGAGAGGACTTCAATGGTGGCACCGATGCCGCGGTCCGTGATCGCATCGCACATAGGTTTCAATTCTTCATAACTTCCCTGCTTTACGGCGTACTTACCCTGTGTATGAATGATCATCGCACATTGTTCCGCCTGTTCTGTCGAATGATTACAGACTTCAATCAGGGTTTGAATTACCCAGTCAAAGCTGTTGACCTCGTCATTCCAGACAATCAGACTATAGGGGGATTCCAGATCCGTCAGAATATCGGTGTCAAAAGCCTGCTCTTCCGCGGCTCCCGGTTTATTTAACTGCACTGCCATAATATAAAATTATAACAATGATTCCTTTGTGCAAAGAAGGGTCAAATAAGGTTTGTTTAAAATGTTTCAAGTCATACTCAAATAGTTGCCGATTTTACCCAAAATGGATCCTGTTAAATTGTAAGTCCCTGATATTGGTCTGGCGCGGGCTTTGAACCACTTGAATATCTGATCATTAAAAAAACAGTAATATGAAAACAGTATTATTTTCTTCATTTATTGCACTTGGTCTGGGATTGATGGCTTGTAATAGTAGTAGCAGCAGCGACAATCATCAGGACACAGTCGATAGTGCCAAAGCCGTAAATAAAGAAGTAAAAGCCGTTCAACCGGACGCTTCAAATTTTGCCGTTGCTGCTGCCAATGGCGGGATGATGGAAGTAGAGTTGGGTAAAATTGCCGAGGATCGTGCGAGCAATCCACGAGTAAAGGCATTTGGTGCCATGATGGTAAAAGATCACACAGAAGCGAATGCCACATTAAAAGGAATCGCCAGTTCACTGAATATTGCCATACCAGATTCCGTAAGCGATGATACCCGGAAAGAAATTGATAAAATGAAAATGAAAAAAGGGAAAGATTTTGACAAAGAGTATGTCAGTATGATGGTCGATGATCACCAAAAGGATATTGCAGAATTCAGAAAATGCGCTGACAAGTGTTCAGATTCCACCATTAAATCTTTTGCTTCTAACACATTGCCGGTTTTGGAAAAGCACCTGGATTCAATTCAGGCTATTGCAAATAAAAAGTAATAAGCCGAAAAATTAAGCCTGAACCTGCGGTGTGGTGAATTTAAAAAAAGATAAATGCAGGAATTTATTAACCCTCATTTAATACACTCCAGATTCAGGCTTTGGGCTTTAAGCTTTAGACTTAAATTTGCTTTCAAATAATTGTTCATGGCACTTACGAGGAGGCAAAATTTACTGAAGGATAATAATGATACCGGATTTGGTGGAAATCCGGATAATTATGGCGGTCGATTTGTAAACCGCGATGGAAGTTACAACGTCAGAAAAGAAGGAATTCCGTTTTATCAGCGGTTTAGCCTTTTTCATTCCATGCTGAATATGCCCAGCTGGAGATTTTTCGGGACACTATTCACATTTTATCTGACAGTGAATTTTATTTTTGGCTGTATTTATTATTTCATCGGACCCGGGCAATTTGTGGGAGTATTGGCGTCAAGCCAGTGGCAGTTTTTTAAGGAGATGTTTTTTTTCAGTACAGAAACCTTTACAACGGTTGGTTATGGACGGGTGAATCCGATTGGTGACGGAGCCAATTCTATTGCAGCGGTGGAATCCATGCTTGGCTTTTTATCCTTTGCGATTGCAACCGGCCTTTTGTATGGCCGGTTTTCAAAACCCAAAGCATTTTTACTTTTTAGTAAGAATGCCCTGATCAGCCCTTATCGGGACGGATCCGCGCTGATGTTCCGTTTTGCGACTTATAAAGACCACCATACCATGACAAATGTAGACATCAAGGTAAACGCGGCGATGCTTATTGAAGAAAACGGGAAAACGACTTATAAGTTTTATGATCTGAACCTGGAACGAAATCATGTAGAATCATTGCCGATGAACTGGACGGTTGTGCATCCGTTAACAACTGATAGTCCGATTTATGATTATACGCGTGAGGACATGAAAAAGGCAGATCTGGAAATTTACGTATCTGTCCGCGCATTCGATGATGTGTATTCAAACATAGTACAGCAAAGAACCTCCTACACCTACGAGGAGATTTTATTCGGACGCAAATTTGTGCAGATGTATCGCGAAAGCGATGACGGAAAAACGACCATTGTAGAACTGCATCGAATACATGAACATAAAGAAGTTATGTTTCCGGTTTAATTGTAAAAATTGTCATCGGGATCAGTTGCCCTTTTTATCAGTATTATGATCGTAAAACTTTATCGATTCGCATCATAATTGAAGAACGCGGGCTGCCATCATCCCACTACTTCCGTTTCATAACTGGACACCGGCTCGCAGGTGCAAATCAGGTGCCGGTCCCCAAAAGTATTATTTACACGACCGATGGAGGGCCAGAATTTATTGGCCCTTGTATACGGCAACGGAAAGGCGGCCTTCTCACGTCCATAGCTGTGATTCCATTCGTCGGCAGTAATGATTCCTTGTGTATGCGGTGCGTTTTTCAAAGGGTTATCGACTCTATCCATTTTGCCCGTCACAATGTCCTGAATCTCCTGATAAATGGCAATCATCGCATCGCAAAACCGGTCGAGTTCAGCTTTGTCTTCACTTTCCGTTGGCTCGATCATTATGGTGCCGGGAACAGGAAAGCTTAGTGTAGGAGCATGGAAACCATAATCCATCAGTCTTTTTGCAACGTCTTCCGCTTCAATTCCTGCCTGATTCTTAAATGGCCGGAGGTCAACAATGAATTCATGCGCACATGTATTATTGGGACCTGTATATAAAATCGGATAATAAGATTCAAGCCGGCTCTTCATATAATTTGCATTCAGAATGGCGTATGCGGTGGCTTGCCGGATACCATAAGAGCCAAGCATCTTTATATAGGCGTAACTGATAAGGAGTATGCTGGCAGATCCATAACGGGCAGCACTAACCGCACCAGTGCCCGAGGTATCCGGATTGGTCCAATGTCCCGGAAGATGATCTTTCAGTTTCTCATTCACACAAATAGGGCCCATGCCGGGACCTCCACCACCATGCGGAATGGCAAATGTTTTATGCAAGTTCAGGTGACAAACATCTGCTCCTATAAATCCGGGACTGGTTAATCCGACCTGCGCATTCATATTCGCACCATCCATATAAACCAATCCTCCATTGTCATGAATGATCTGACAAATATCTTTTATGCCCTCTTCAAAAACACCATGAGTGGACGGATAAGTAACCATGAGTCCGGCCAGTTCTGATCTATGAGAAACCGCTTTGTCTTTCAGGTCCTGAATATCGATATGTCCGTCTTCATCACTTTTTACCACAACCACTTTCATTCCGGCCATGACAGC
>DASSGT010000169.1:0-2594 GCA_035693345.1 Puia sp.
TATAATGACGAATATTTTTCAAGGGAAAATTTATCTATGGCTGAAGATCCTTTCGTGGCCCAGCAGATAGCAACCAAATGGACAGGTCCATGGGAAATCGCGTATTTGAAATCAATTCCCGACAGGAATTTCGACTATGGATATTTCGAACCGCAGGTTCCCGATGATCACACCGGTCCGGTATATACGTATGCTGATCCAAAGAATATCGTTGTATTCAATACCTGCACACGGCCACAGGAAGCATGGGACCTGATCCACACGATGGTGGATAAGAAAGGAGATTTGGAGTTGTTGAAAATGACCGGACAGTTACCGAGAAGAAAAGAACTTGAATCGGATCCCTTTTACAGGGAATACTTTGAAAAGAATCCCATGATGGTTCCATTTGCAAAACAACTTCCTTTTGTAAAAGGAGTTGACAATTGTGAAGTAATCGTGGAAGTGCTGGATATTATTTCACAGGAATACGAAGCCTGTGTCGTATACGGAAAAAAAACACCTGAAAAAGCCATTCAGGATGCAGAGACGGCAGTCAATGTATTGCTGGCAGGCCAGGTGATTCATAAGCAGGCTGGATAAAAATTCTAGTGCAAAAAAAATATTTTGGAAAGCAGGGAATTACATATCGGATTAATAGGCGCGGGCGGATTCGCAAGGTTCGCATTAAATGCATTTTCAAAATTGCCGGGTATTCGCATCATAGCGGTCATGGATATCAATAAGCAGGCAGCCCGTCAGTTGGGAGATGAATTTGGATTACAGATTTATGATGAATTGGAAGATCTGCTGAAAAGTGAAAACACTGATCTCATTTATATCGCCACCCCACCTTACCTGCATTACGTTCAGGCGAAGAAGTCTTTGATGGCTGGTAAACATGTCATTTGTGAAAAGCCGGCGGCGCTCAGATCCAAAGAAGCGGAAGAACTCGTTGCCATTGCCCGTTCACGCGATTTATTATATGTCGTCAATCTGATGCAGCGGTATAACCCGCTATATGGAACGGTAAAAACAATCATACAGGAAAACCTGCTCGGAAATTTCCGACACGGATATTTTGAAAACTACGCCAGCGATCAGAACCTGCTTCCGGGACACTGGTTCTGGGACCAGTCAAAAAGCGGCGGCATATTTATCGAACACGGCGTGCATTTCTTTGACCTTTTTACAGGCTGGCTGGGAGAGGCTAGAGTAGTTGGGGCCTGGCAACTCATGCGACTGAACATAAAAGATCAAATTGTTGACCGGGTGCAGGCAACGCTGTTGTACCAGGGAGGGCTCGTGAATTTCTATCATGGATTTGATCAGCCCGATCTGCTTGACCGGCAGGAGCTGCGTCTCCTTTTTGAACATGGTGAAATCACACTCTACGGATGGGTGCCGGTCAAAATAAAATTACACGGTATCCTGCGTGCAGGACAAATGCAAAAACTGAAAACTTTATTACCTGAGGCTTCTTTAGTTCATCATAAAGACTCGGGTTCCGCACCTCAGAAATTAAAGGCAGGATTTACAGCCTCCGATTACGAAAATCATATCACACTCGAATATGAGAACATGGCAGGCAAACAGCATCTGTATGCTGACATGCTGAAAGATATGATATCCGATCAATGGAAATGGATCATGGATCGCAGACATGTCCGGGTCATAGACGGTGAGAATGCCGTGCTGTCAACCCGGATGGCAGAAGAAGCTACGGAGTTTTCTCAAAGGGCGGATAATTAAACGTTGAACATGGGTTTATTAAAATATAAAAGCATTTCATTTCGCAGGAAACAAATCCTGCCCTACCTGCTGGTATCCCCATACCTGATTTTTGTTTTGGTATTTGTGGTATTTCCTGTGCTATTCTGTTTTTTCCTGACCTTTCACAAATGGAATATCATATCTCCGATGCGATTCATCGGCGCCGAAAACTATACCCGGTTATTTCATGACCGTTTATTCTGGAAGGCCATCGGCAACACGTTGAAATTTTTGTCGCTTCATATTCCCCTGCAACTGGTCATTTCATTATTCCTCGCCCAGTTACTCAATCAAAAAATCCGGGCGGCCTCTTTTTTCAGGGCTTCTTTCTTTATGCCGGTCATTGTCTCCGGTGTGGTGATTACCATCTTATGGCAGCAACTCTATGGATTTGATACCGGCATGATCAACCGTATACTGTCAGCAGTAGGCATATCTAAAAAAGGGTGGCTCATAAATCCCGATCTCGCCATTTATTCAATCGCCATCATGGCCACCTGGAAAAACCTCGGCCTCTATGTGATACTTTTTCTTGTGGGATTACAAACCGTACCGGAACAATATTATGAAGCCGCAAAAATGGAAGGTGCCAATAGTTGGCAACGGTTTTTCCATATTACACTGCCCATGATCAATCCAACCATTTTTCTGGTGGTTGTACTATCCACCATTGGCGGGTTCTCGCTTTTTATCGAACCCTATATCATGACCAGCGGCGGTCCTTTAAATCAGACGCTTTCCGCCGTATTATATATTTATAAGCAGGCATTCCAGTATTACAATATGGGATATTCAGCAACGCTGGGATTTTTTTATGCCATCATGATCATGACGGTGGTGGT
>DASSGT010000170.1:0-2468 GCA_035693345.1 Puia sp.
TCTGTGCTAGCTGAACCGTTACAGGCTGCGAAAGCGCCGATTGCAAAAATGACCAAAAGTTTTTTCATTGTTATTTGTTTGTGTGTGAATGATTTAATGTTAATACAGCAATTGAAAAAAAGTAACCTTTAAGTGGTTTAAAATACCGCATATTTTTTTCCTTTTTATGTAAAGTGTTGATTATAAGTATTCTATTTGAAAGAATACAGGCCGACTGTTGTGATTTTAAAAAGGAAATATGTTTAATTCGGGATATTTGAGCTTTTCCATTTTGAAATGGGTTACGATTCTTTACTTTCAGTATTAAATATTGTATTGGGTGACGACGGACAGTAATGAACTTGCGCTACTGAAGGGCCTGGCAGCAAACGATAGAAAAGCCATTGAGACGATTTACCGGGTCCATTACAGTATGATTCAGACTCTGGTTATCAATAACAACGGGACTTCTGACGACGCAAGAGATATATTCCAGGAAGCAATCATCGTTTTATACGAAAAAGCGAAGTCCGGGAGTTTTGAATTACATGCGCAACTGAAGACTTATATATATGCCGTTTGCCGGCGATTGTGGTTGAAAAAGCTGGCACACAATGCCCGGTTTTCCGGCGATTTGGCGAATGCACCGGAGACCATTGCTACGGATGATGATCTTGAAATGCATGATCAGAGAACGCAGGATTTTGAAGTGATGGAACATGCCTTACAACACCTGGGAGAGCCCTGTAAGGAATTACTGGAAAGTTATTATATAAGAAAAAAGAATATGTCGGAGATAGCAAAAGAATTTGGATACACAAACGCAGACAATGCGAAAAATCAGAAATACAAATGCCTGATGCGTTTGAAAAAAATATTCTTTGGACGTTACAATCATAACACCAACTTACAATAGGAAATGGACGAACGTTTGATTTTAGAATCGATTGAAAGATATATCCGGGGCGAAATGCTTCCTGAGGAAAGAAAATTTTTTGAGGAGCTCAGAAAATCAAATCCAGGTATTGATCAATTGGTTGTTGAGCATACTGTTTTTCTTCATATGATGGAGAAATTTGGTGACCGGAAAAATATAAAATCCACATTACAGGATGTGCACAATGAGCTTTTTGATACAGGTCAAATAAAACAATCCAAAGAAACCAAAGTACGGCGTCTTTGGTTAAAATATCGGAAGACAGTGGCGGTCGCTGCATCCATAGCCGCGATTACTGCACTTGCAATCAGCGGAATCACATCTTACTATGCTCCCCGGACTCCCAGCACACAATTACAGGCACTGAGCAGGCAATATTCAGAACTGGCAAAGGGACAAAAATCGATCAATGAAAGGCTGAACACCAAAATGCCTGTAAAAGGACCGGCTCCTGCCGAAACAGAAATCAAAGGGGGAACCGGGTTCATGATAGATCCAAAAGGATACATTGTTACCAATGCCCATGTCATTGGTAATTCGACAGTTGTTATTGTTCAGAACAACAAAGGACAGGAATTCACTACGAGAATTGTTTACATAAACAATGCAGCCGACCTCGCTTTTTTGAAAATTGTGGATAGTAATTTTAAAGCTCCGGCCAACCTGCCCTATGCAATTAACAAGGGAAATATTGATCTGGGTGAAGCCATTTTCACACTTGGTTATCCAAGAGATGAAATCGTTTATGGAGAAGGATATTTAAGCGCTAAAACCGGTTACCGGGGGGATTCACTGACCTGTCAGATTGCCGTTGCGGCAAATCCCGGGAACAGCGGCGGACCTGTTCTTGATAAGAATGGCGAAGTAATAGGCGTACTGAGTAACAGGCAGGAACATGTGCAAGGCGCTGTCTTCGCCATCCGCTCTAAAAATATATATATCGCACTGGATGAAATGAAAAAGGATTCAACGCTTGACTCAAAAACGGATACCAGTTTAACATCCATCCGTTTACCTCAAACGTCCAGCGTAAAAAACATGGATCGCGTTCAACAGATCAAAAAAATACAGGAGTTTATATACCTCGTAAAAAGCTACTAGAATAATTGTTAATTGTTAATTGTCAATTATTAACTAAAATACACATACTCACATACTCTCATACTCCCATACTAATACAGTTTCTCCGGATAAGTGCCGGATGCCACCAGATTATTTATGTTTTCCTGCACCGACGGTGCATCTTCTTTATAAGTGACGCCAAACCAACTGGCTGCTGTGGGTATTATTTTTATCTGACCCCTTCCTTCGTGAATAAACCGGTCTCCGATAATCGGAATAAAAAATTCAGACTTTGATTCCTGTCCGCTTTTAGCAAGAAATTCTTTAAATATTTTTTCAATAAAGGGAAAAACAGACGGGTCAAAGCACCAGAAATTCATTGAAACTTTTGCGGTGTCGGGAACCTGAAAAGTTTTTCCACCGTCTTCATATGTAATCTGACCCTGATCATTTCGATATATTTTAGTTCTTTCATGAATCGAAACCAGGT
>DASSGT010000171.1:0-5555 GCA_035693345.1 Puia sp.
GTGATAGGCGAAGGTGTTGATTCGCGCCCACATCGTTTTACTAAAGAAGGGATATGCATGACGGACGGATCCGCCAAAGATGATCAGGGAGGTATCGTAGGTGTACATAATCATTTTTATTGCATTGCCTAAATGCATGCCCATCTCCGCATACCATTGCTGTGCCCGTGGGTCGCCGGCTCTCGCTTTGTCAAAAACTTCCTGCCCGTCCACATGATATACATTCTGAAAATATTGTCCGCTGCAATAATATTCAAAACAATGATCCAGGTAGTCCACCATGCCGAATTCCCCGGCGCCACAGTTGGGACCGGCATACAGACGATGATTAATGATGACGCCCGCACCCATTCCTGTACCAATGGCCAGTCCAATGAAATTCTCCACACCGGCTCCCTTGCCGAAATAATATTCACCCAGCACAAAACAATTGGCATCATTATTTACGAATACCGGAACGCGGTATCGTTCTTCCAGAATGGATTTCAAATGCACTTCTTTCCAGGACGGAATGTATTGCACATCATACACGATGCCCTTTTCAACATCCACCACGCTGGGCACACCGATGCCCATGGCGACTACCTCTTTCTCTATCAATAAGTCAATGATTGAATAGATATCGTTCAGCACGTCTTCCTCGCTGCCTGCGCTTTGAATGCGCCGCGAATGAATCTGTGAAATACGATCTCCATGAATTAACCCGCCTCGGATATTGCTGGCTCCGAGGTCCAGACCAATCACTTTCTGATCATTCATTGGGGACTATTGATTGGGTTGAATTTTTTTTTCCTTTGAAGCCGGATCGTTTTATTTGTAATCGTCGGCCTGGCCCAAAAACCAACACTCAGGATAAATGCCATAGTCAGATACAAAAAACACATCCCGAATCTTAAACCTATATGATCGCCCAGCCATCCCACAATCAACGGTACGATGGCACCACCAATGATTCCCGTTACCAGAATGCCCGAAAAAGAGCCGTGATGTTCATCCATTGAATTTAATGCCAGAGAAAATATGATGGGATACATAACTGAAGCAAAGAAACCGACCAGGGGAAATGCGATCAGCGCAGTGGGGCCGCTACCGAACAGGGCGGCACTCAGACAGATAATCGCGAGTATTGAAAAGATCACCAGCACGCGCCGGCTGTCCATGAGTTTTACAAACAGGAGTCCGACCACACCTCCGGCCGTCATCAGTCCCCAAAAATAAGCCACGGTCTCAGCGCCGGTTTTCTGTGCATCATAACCATGATAGGTGGATAGAAACTGGGAGATCCAGTTGGCGATTCCCTGTTCGGTTCCGACATAACAGATCATCGCAATAAAAAAAAGAATAACCACTCTTTTTTTAAATAGTTGTACATAGATTCTGAGTGCCCCGGGTTTTTCATCCGTCTGTAGTTCCACTTTTGGAAAACGGGAAACCAGCAGGATAATGATCATGCCCAGGCAGATCACAGTGAACAGCCAGTACATCGATATCCAGGGCAAATCGGCCGGCACAGCCTGACGCAATAATTTGTAAAATGAATGGCCCGAATTATTTTGTTTCAGGTTGATCACAATATTTGAATACACCAGCGGGCTGATAAATGATGCAAGACCAAAAATCAGTTGTGCCAGGATGGAATAGAAAGCATAATGTTCTTCTCCGCCAGATGTGCGCAGCAGTGGATTGATCACCACCTGCAGCATCGCCATACCGCACCCGATCAGAAAAAGGGATCCCAGCGCCGAAAGATAATTGGGAAATACTGCCAGGATCAGCGAGCCGGTGAAAGCGACAACGAAAGCAGCCACCATAATTTTCTTTTCGCTGTATTTTTCAATGAGCATGCCCGCCGGGATGGACATCACACCATAGGCAATAAAAAAAGCAAATGGCAGAACGGCCACCAGGGTCAGGCTGAGACTGAATCCCGTAATCATATCGGGGATCAGGGGACCGATGATATTCGTTAAAAAAGAGATGACGAAGAATGTCAGCATAACAATACTGACCATGTAATAACTTCTTTTCATACGGAATCGTTAGTGGGGATGATGGGTTATGACCGTACAATCTTAGCTCAAAATCATTAGGGTGCCAAATCCGGCCTTCGGAGTAAATTTGGGTTATCATAAACGATTCGCTATGCCAAGGAATATTTATCTGTCGCAGACAGTGCTGGCTTCTCTCTGGTGCTTATTATTTTTTTTGCAGCCCACTGCGGTTAAATCCCAGGATGAGCAATGGACTCCCTTATTCAATGGGAAAGATCTGACCGGCTGGAAACAGGTTGGTAAAGGAACACATACCGTTGAGAATGGACTGATCAGAAGCTCGGGTGGTATGGGCCTCCTGTATTCTACCAAAGGAAAATTTGAAAATTGTACCATCCGGGTGGTTTTTAAAATGCAGAAATTCAACAGCAACTCCGGAGTGTTTGTCCGGATTCCCATCCAGCCCTTCGAGGAATGGATGCCGGTATATTATGGCTATGAGGTACAGATCGACAATCATCCGGAAACTTCCAATGAAGACGATTATCATATCACGGGCACTTTGTATTCACTCACGAAGCCTCTCGCAAAATCCGGTAAGCCGGGTCCTGAATGGAATACGATGGATATCACGCTGGACGGGCCACACACTATTGTTTATCTGAACGGGGAAAAAGTAACTGATTATATGGAAGGGGATCCGGTGCCCGAACGCAAATTCGATTTTGAGCCGTTCCGCGGAAGGCGACCCGATGCCGGTTATATCGGGTTGCAGAATCATGGAGACGATGACATCGTTTTTTTTAAAGAAGTTTCAGTAAAACCACTTGTTAAAAAGTAAAATCGTTTCCATGAAAAATAAAGAAGTAATTCGCGGGATCGGCAGGGCAGAGTTTATAAAAAAAGCTGCGATGGCCACTGCAGGATTTTATATTGTTCCGCGTTTTGTGCTGGGAGGGAAGGGATATACCGCACCGAGTGACAAATTATATATTGCAGCCGTCGGATGCGGTGGAGAAGCAGAGAATGATATTCATCATTATGCCACGGCACCCAGAAAAAATGCGGTGATCGCCTATCTCTGTGATGTGGATGATCGTCAGGCTGCGCCCCGCCGGAAGGAATTCCCGCAAGCAATATTTTACCAGGACTGGCGCGAGATGTTTGAAAAAGAAAACAAGCATTTTGACGCGGTAACAGTAGCCATCCCCGATCACAACCATGCGATCGTCGGGCTGAGTGCCATGAAACTAAAAAAACATCTTTACCTGCAAAAACCATTGACGCATGATATCTACGAAGCCCGTATTCTAACGGAGGCTTCAGAGAAATACCAGGTAGTGACACAGATGGGTGATCAGGGCGCTTCCTGTGACGGCATGCGCACGATGCGGGAATGGTTTGAAGCTGGGCTGATCGGAGATATAGAAAAAGTGTATTGCTGGACCGACCGTCCGGTATGGCCACAGGGAATTCCATGGCCAGACAGCAAACCAGCCGTTCCCAAAGAACTCAACTGGGATTTGTGGCTCGGCACCGCGGCAGAAACCAATTATATCGATAATCTCGTGCCCTTCAACTGGCGGGGATGGTGGGAGTTTGGCACCGGCGCGCTGGGCGATATGGGGTGTCATATTATCGGGCCTCCTTTTAAGTTGCTAGGACTCGGATATCCTTCAGAAATTTCCGGCAGCGCCAGCACCGTGTACAGCGGGATATTTAAAGAAGGGATCTATCCGAAAAGCGGACCCGTATCGAGTTCGCTGAAATTTAATTTTAAACAAAAGAATGGTAAGGCACTGGATCTTTATTGGATGGACGGAGGTATTACACCCGAGCGCATTTCGTCGCTGGATCCGGATTTAAATATGAATGAAGCGCTCAGTGACTGGCCGGGCGAAAATGATTTTGAAGGAGGCACACTGTTTATCGGCACGAAGGGAAAAGTTTCCTGCGGATGGGGAGGCAGTCACCCGAGGCTGCTTCCACTTTCATTAAATAAAGAGGTGAATGTTCCGAAGAAATATCCGCGCGTAGAGGGAGACATGGACGGGCACTGGTGGCAATGGGTGAATGCCTGTATTGCGGGTTATGGGAAGGAGGAAGTGGATTCTCCCTTTGTTGGTTATGCAGGACCTTTAACAGAGACCGTATTGCTGGGCAACCTGTTGTTGAGGAGTTTTAATCTCCAGGAAAAATTCAGGAGAAAGGATCCTGTTTATGGTGAAATGGATGCTTTAAAATTCAGTGGCCGTTATATCGCACTGCAATGGGATGCGAAGAACATGAAAGTGACGAACTTTGAGCCTGCCAATCAATTTGTGCGCAGGGAATACAGAACGGGATGGGGTTCTATTACATTTTAACAAGGATATAAAGGAGATATTTTCTCTTGTAGAATCATTTTCCTAAATTGGGAAGGATTTGGTGCCAATTTGAATCTTAATGTCTTGTATATCAAAGTGTTGTAGATTGGTACGCTATATGAAACTACATGTATAACTGTGAGGAACCAATAAACAGTTAATAGAGTTTCATCATTAAAAAAACACACCGTGAAAAAATTAATCTTTGCTCTGTTGGTACTTGGAACATTGGCCCTGACATCTTGTTATCACGACGGCTACGGCTGTAAAGGTAACAGCCGGTTGATCACAAGGGTGCGTTAATTATGATGTTACTCGTAAAATCATTGAACCCTGCTTATTAAGAGCAGGGTTTTTTATTTTATTTATTGGCCCCTGTTCTGCCCTGATCGTATATTATGATTAGATATATTGTCATATGAGCGGAGAATACCTATATCAGCAAAAGGGTGTATATATTCCTGAAGGGATCTTACCGGATACAAATTTTGAACAACTGTACCTGATGGTAAGGCAAAAAGAGCAACGTGTATACAGCGATGCTGAAATAACGGAATTGCCGCGGATTGCAACCCATCACAAACATTCTTACGAATGGTCTGTCAGGAGTGACTCGAGTAAAAGCCTGATAAGATATCTGAAAAAAAAGAATCAATTCTTAAAAATACTGGAGATAGGCTGTGGTAATGGCTGGCTGTCACATAAGCTTGCCGGAATTCCAGGGACGGAAGTGACGGGCCTGGATATAAACCTTACAGAATTACAACAGGCAGCCGGCATTTTTTCAAATAATAATTTGCAATTTGTATACGGTGATATAAGAGAAAATGTTCTGCAAAACAGACAATTTGATATCATCATTTTTGCAGGATCTGTTCAATACTTCTCCTCCCTCACAGAAATCATACATCGGGCATTGAAAAGTCTGACGGTTTCGGGAGAAATACATATTATGGATAGTTTCCTGTACGATGCCACAACAATTGAAGCTGCAAAACAAAACTGCAGGGAGTATTACAGGAATATGGGTTTACCCGATATGGCAAATTATTATTTTCATCATTTGCTAAGCGATATGAACCAATTCAATTGTACACTGAAAAAGCAACGACTTTCTTTCTTCAAAAAGCTGTTAAGAAGGAATGTCTTCCCATGGTTTTGTATCAGACATGCAAAATGAATGTAAATATTTGTCTCT
>DASSGT010000172.1:0-2350 GCA_035693345.1 Puia sp.
GATTTCAGAATGATCGCCGCGGTCCAGTATCCCATGTTCACGTTTGGCAGTCAGCTGATCGGCGACAAATACACACCGGTAACAGAGTATGCAGCGCGTCATGTGCAATTGGATATAAGGACCAATATCATGTTTCTCGAAGGTTCTCCTTTTGAATTCATAACGCGTACCCTCCGCCCCATGTTCATAACTCAGGTCCTGTAGTGAACATTCGCCCGCCTGGTCGCAGATGGGACAATCCAGCGGATGATTGATGAGCAGAAATTCTACAACGCCTTTACGCGCGTCCAACACTTTTTCACTGGTAATACTTTTGACCACCATGCCATCCATCACGTTGGTGCGGCAACTTGCTACCAGTTTGGGCATGGGTCTTGGATCTGCGGTGGAGCCGGCAGCAACTTCGACCAGACAGGTGCGGCATTTACCACCGCTTCCCTTTAAAGTAGAATAATAACACATCGCCGGCGGTACGACATCACCCCCGATTTTTCGGGCGGCATTGAGAATGGATGTACCGGCTTCCACTTCGATATTGATATTATCGATCGTGACCTTAAACATTTTCTTTTCTTCAGCCATCTTATTAAGCTTAAAGCGTAACGCTTATGGCGTAACGCTGTCTTTTTATAAAGTCCTTATACAGCTGCTACTGCAGGTACCAGAGGATCTGCATAATGGGCAAGTCCAAAATTTCTGATCTGACTTTCTTCCGGATTCGACACATGCCATTCAAATTCATCCCTGAAATGACGGATTGCTGCGGCCACCGGCCAGGCAGCGGCATCACCAAGAGGACAAATGGTATTGCCTTCAATCTTGCGCTGGATTTCCCAAAGCAAATCAATATCACTGCTTTTGCCCTTTCCGTTTTCAATATTCATCAGAATTTTTTCCATCCATCCGGTTCCTTCCCGGCAGGGAGAACACTGACC
Organism: Puia sp.; assembly: GCA_035693345.1. Lineage (GTDB taxonomy): Bacteria > Bacteroidota > Bacteroidia > Chitinophagales > Chitinophagaceae > Puia. The sequence goes on from DASSGT010000172.1 coordinate 936, forward strand.
ACAACTTTCATGACGATAGAAGCGCGCTAGTGTCAACGTGTTTTTTACTACACATTGGTCTTCATCCAGCACAATAAAGCCACCGGATCCGAGCATGGAACCTTTGGCAAATCCGCCATCGGAAAGACTTTCGTAATTCATGAGTCTTTTTTCACCCTTTACTGTGCGGAGTAGAAGATTGGCAGGTAGGATCGGGACGGAGGAACCACCCGGAATACATGCTTTTAATTTCTTTCCTTTGGCAATACCGCCACAATATTCATCACTGTATATGAAATCCTCCACCGAAATCGTCATGTCGATTTCGTACACACCCGGTTTATTAATATTACCACATGCAGAAATCAATTTTGTACCGGTTGATTTCCCGATTCCGATTTTTGCATATTCTTCACCACCGAAATTAATTATTGGTACGACGGCGGCGAGTGTTTCAACATTATTCACTACAGTCGGCCGGTCCCATGCACCTTTGACAGCGGGAAATGGCGGTTTGATACGCGGGTTACCACGTTTACCTTCAAGACTTTCCAGCAGAGCTGTTTCTTCACCGCATATATATGCACCAGCGCCGCGATGTACATAAATTTCCAGATCATATCCGGAGCCCAGAATATTTTTTCCGAGAAAGCCGTTATTCTTCGCTTCGCCAATGGCCGTTTCAAGAATATCAATAATCCATGCATATTCACCGCGGATGTAGATATATGTAACGTGGCTTCCGAGCGCATACGATGAAACAATCAAACCCTCGATCAGCAGGTGGGGAAGAAATTCCATCAGATAGCGATCCTTGAAAGTTCCCGGTTCACTTTCATCCGCATTGCAAACCAGGTGACGCGGAACTCCTTCCGGTTTGGCAATAAAACTCCATTTCATACCGGCCGGAAAACCTGCACCACCCCTTCCCCGCAAGCCGCTTTTCTTCACCTCATCCGTTACCTGGTCCGGCGTCATTTCTTTGATCGCTTTTTCTACGGACTTATATCCGCCCTCGCGACGATATACGTCGTAAGTCCGGATACCTGGTATATCAACTTTATCCAATAATAATTTTCTGGCCATTATTTCTTCTGATTAGAATCTGTGTTTCCCAGTTCTTTTAATTTCACTTCCAGTCTTCCAGTCTCCCACACTTGCTTCAGTTATTTACCGAAGCAAACTTTCTGCACTCAGCTATAATTGAATCTATTTTTTCTTTTGTCAGATGTTCGCGATAAGATTTTCCCAATTGCATCATCGGCGCATAACCACAGGCACCCAGGCATTCCACTGTTTTTAATGTAAACATTCCGTCGCCGGTTGTTTCACCTACGTTGATATTTAATGTTTTCTTGATATACTGAATGATATCATCGCTTCCGTTGATCATACAGGGACCGGTCTGACAAACTTCAAAAATATATTTCCCCACC
>DASSGT010000173.1:0-2592 GCA_035693345.1 Puia sp.
AGAGAGTTTAATCTGGATCAGGATGCAGCGTCATCAAAAAAAGTGATGGAGTCCTGGCCGGGTCCTATACTTTTCAGCGGGTTTGAGATCGGGCAAAAAATAAAAACCGGTTTACCACTTATTCATGACAGCGGGATTCAGCGCAGTCCTGTGAAAGATGTATTTGCCATCTGTATTCCCCTGGCCGCAGAAGACAGCGCCGGCCGGATGAGTTGGGATGAGACAGCAGTTTTTGTAGCTGTTAAGGGATGGAGGAATTATTATGATTTGCAGCTGGGTGACTGTCTGGTGAACGCTGACGGATCAAATGTGTGGATCGATCGTGGTAGTATGAAATCACACCTGACCGAAAAAAAATCCCCGCAGGAAATGGCGATGATCATTAACCAATGGATCATGCATCAGCCTGTGAGGATCCGATAAATAAATAAATTCCTTTAACTGGCTTGCCTGCTGGCTGTTTTTTTTCGGGGAGCCTTCGGTACCTTGCTTCCCTGTTTTCTGGCTTCCGACAGTCCAATGGCGATCGCCTGTTTCCGGCTGGTTACTTTCTTGCCACTCCTTCCGCTTTTTAATTTGCCTTCTTTCATTTCATCCATCACTTTTTTTACTTTTTCCTGACTTCCTTTTGAATATCTGGCCATAACATTTCAATTTGGTTATGATTGATATTTCAATTTTTTTGCCAGCCGGTATTTCGAATTATTTTCAGTTTTAAAAAAGTTTCCCGTGTACACTTTTCTACAGGGAGGAAGGTAGGAGGCAGGAAGGTAGGAGGAAAGAAGGAGGCGGGAAGGTGGGAAGCAGGAAGGTGGGAGGAAGGTGGGAGACAGGAGGAAAGGATGCATGCTCATTATACCCCTCCTGCTTCCTGCCTCCTGCATTACGATTTACGCTTCACACGCCTTACGTCTTCCTCCTTCTTCAGTTCCTTCAGAAAAAACGAATAACACTTACTTAACAACTGGCTGTAAGAGCTGTGTTCAAAACTGGTAAAGCTTCCAGTACTTTTATCCACGAGGGTTAGTTTCAGCAGATTTTCTTCTTCCATAGACAGCGCCAGATCGTATTTCAATAAAATCTGTTTTAGCTTGGTGGTATTTCGCATACCGAATAAAGATCAGTAATTCAGCCGAATTTGTGATATTTAAAGGACATTACTACACATGAACAATTGTCTTCAGAGAATAGAATTATTTAATCAGGGACGTATTCCCGACATGTTACGGGTGAAATATAAACTGATGGAAGGAGATGCCTTTCGTTTCTTCAGGGGATCTAATCATTTGTTTTTTGAAGATCTTGCCAGTAACAACCCCTTACCACCTTCACCGATCTCTTGGCTTTGCGGAGATCTTCACCTGGAAAATTTCGGCAGTTTTAAAGGCGACAACCGGTTGGTTTATTTTGACATCAATGATTTTGACGATGCTTTGCTCGGCCCCTGTGTTTATGATATAGCAAGACTGGTTTGCAGCATATTTATCGCCTTTGAATCGTTGAAAATTGAAGAGGACAAGGCAATCAATATGGGAAAACTGTTTTTGAAAATTTACTCAGAAACGCTGGAAAAAGGGAAAGCTCGTTATATCGAGCCACAGACAGCCAAAGGAATTGTATTCAAGTTTCTCTCTGCGGTTAGTAAACGAAAAGACAAGCAGATTCTCAGAAAAAGAACCATTGTAAAAAAAGACAGCCTGTCGATTTTACTCGCACATCCCCGGCATTTCGCGCTGGAACCCACACTAAAAAAGGAATTGATTGTTTACCTGAACGACTGGTTGCAAAATAATAGTTATACCCCCTATAATTTTGAGGTGCAGGATGTCGCTTTTCGCATGGCGGGTACAGGTAGTCTGGGTCTGAAAAGATATCTGTTTCTGCTTAGAAGCAAGAACCGGGAAAATAAGCATATGCTGATGGAAATGAAACAATCTATTGAGGCCGGCCCGAAGAAATATATTAAAATGCAGCAGCCGCAATGGGTGTCAGAATCAGAACGTGTAGTAAACATTCAACAGCGGATGCAAAACATACCACCGGCTTTACTAAGTTTTAGCCATTTCAGAAATGAGTCCTTTATGATCCAGGAGATGCAACCGACAAAGGACAGTTTTGATTTCAAGCTGGTCAGGGATGCTTACCGTGATTTATACCAGGTGATTCACGACATGGGCGTATTGACGGCTTCCGCTCAGATCAGAAGTTCGGGCTGGAAGGGAGCTTCTGTCGTAGATGAACTCAGTGCATTTGGCGGAAATAAACAATGGCAGGAGTCAGTTCTGGATTTCGCCAGAACATACAGCCAGACCGTAAAAAAGGATTACTTGGAGTTTTGCCAGTCATTAAAAGAAATAAAAGATAAGCCTGCCGCGAAGAAAAAAGCTTTGCAGGGAACGTAAAGAGAATTGCTGAAGAAGCAATCCCGGGTGCAATGTAACAGAATCAATAAGGCTTTAAGCTTTACGCCTTATGCTTTACGCTATATGACCAGTTGCTGCCTCGGAAACGAACAGTATTCTCCCGGATTCCATTTTAATTTGCTGATTTATAGAGAGATAATTTATGGCATCTGATTGGCTGCAGACAGTG
>DASSGT010000174.1:0-3712 GCA_035693345.1 Puia sp.
GGAGGAAGAATGGTTTTTTTCGGACTGTTTCCAGAAACAGATTTGGCCATGAATAGAATTTAAGGCCAAAAATAATCAAATTGGCAGTATTGCCATCAGTAATGCGGAAAGCATCATTAAACCATCCAGAACGAAATAGTAGAGATAATCAGATATGCTGTGTTTCGCTTTATTGTAAATAGAAAAAAGGATAATGCCGGGTATCATTAAAATCGATACATCCATGATGGATATGCCTGAAAAGAGCAGGATCAGGGTAAAAATAAAAAATGCAATGATGGAAAAAACAAATAACCTGTTTACGCCTGTCTCATCAAAGTAATTGACCATTGTACGTATTCCCTCAAGCTTATCATCGGCCCGGTCCCGAAAATCAAAAACGATGCATATTGCATAAATAAGAAAAAACCGGCTGGCCGCAAACCATTTCATTTCATGATTATAATGATGCAAAAATCCCGAAACGAATACCGGGAGTATCGCTGTAACATAGGTCCACACAGTAGTCAGAAAAATGGTTTTTCCAATGGCTACCTGCTTGAGGAACCGGAAATAAGGAAGAGGGATTTTAGGAGCAGAATATAAAAAAGTAAGAAAAGTGGCAAAAAAAAGTGCAAACCAGTGTTCCCTGAGTTTGTAAAAAAAAACCAGAGAACCCATCACACCGATGAAGTAAAGTAGCAGGTGTGTACTCTTATGCTGAACCGACCATGCCGATCTGTATGACGTGATATGATCAGGAGGAGTCAGATACCAGTGAAAGTTGTAGCTGCAAAGTGTGGCAAAAAAAACAAACCAGTAATAATCGGCAGGAATATTCAGGTGCAATAAATAACCGCTTTGCCAGGTCATTAATACCGCGCAAACTGACATATAAAAACTGCTGAAAAGAAAATAATCGAAAACTTTCCGGATCCAATTCAAAGTATCTTGAATTATTGAGTCACGACAACTTTGCCGGTAGCGGCTGTATCACTCCGACGACCTTTCAAATCAATCAGCACAAATTTGAAATCAAATGTGTCGTTTTCACCATTGATACCGTAGCTGATATTCGCCCACGATAAGGAAGCGCTGAATTCAGCTTTGTTTGCATCCGGGGTTTGCGGTAAGAATGTCATAAAAGTATCGGAGGTCTGATCATTGGGAGGAACAGGCGTCTGGTTATAACGATGGCGGAAGATCATTAAGGTATCGCCGGATAAATTTCCACCGGATTGGGAATAAGTCAGTACGGCATTAAAACTGCCGTCTGGTGTTACCAGATCAGTATATGATTTCATTTTAAGGCTGGGATTCCCGGAGTTCTGATCCTTGCTGCATCCAAGCGCCATCAGGGAAAAACAAAATAGAATAAGGACCCTCGATTTCATGTAAGTGAATTGGACAGCGCAAATTAAAGGATTTTAGCGAAAAGCTTTAGTATTGCACCGATTAAACCATTGATTTGACATATTCCATCCGTATGCAGGATTCGAACAGCCAGTCTTCTCCTTATCAATACGATACAATCTTTAACGGGTTGCCCGGACAGTTTAATGAAAAAGCACTGGAGCTTTTTAAATTCCAATATAAGGAGAATGCATTTTACAAAAATTATGCAGACCGGTTTGGTGCCAGTCCGGCTACGGTTCATGATCTGAAGCAGATTCCTTTTTTGCCGGTTTCTTTTTTTAAAACCGGGATGATAGAAACAGGAAAATTTGAGCCTGAGATTATTTTTGAGAGTAGCGGAACGACGGGCCAGTCAGCGGCCCGGCATTTTGTCAAATACCTGGATTTATATCGTGAAAGTTTCGTTAAAGGGTTTGAATTTTTTTATGGGAAAATCGAAGACTATTGTGTGCTTGGCCTTTTACCCGCATACCTTGAAAGAAAAGGATCCTCGCTGGTTTGGATGGTGGAAGAATGGATGCGCATCAGCAGGCAACCGGAGAACGGATTTTATTTATATGATTTTGAAAAATTGCGGGACGTACTGCTAAAACTTGAAAGCAGGAAACAGCGAACTCTTTTAATCGGGGTCAGTTTTGCCTTGCTGGATTTCGCGGAAAAATATTCCATGCAGCTTTCCCATACAATCGTAATGGAAACCGGCGGCATGAAAGGAAGAAGGGAAGAAATTACCAGGGAGGAATTACATCAGGTGCTGAAAGAAAAACTGGGGGTAACCCGGATTCATTCGGAATATGGCATGACTGAATTATTATCTCAGGCTTATTCAATGGGAGAGGGGAAGTATCAGCCTGTTCCCTGGATGAAAATGCTGTTGAGAGAGGAAGACGATCCCCTGACCCTCCATTCTTCCGGCGATGGTCTTCTGAATATCATTGACCTGGCAAACCGCTATTCCTGTGCTTTTATTGCGACGGATGATGTGGCAAAACTTTCGGAAGACGGAAGTTTTGAAATTCTGGGCAGAATTGATAATAGCGATATTCGTGGTTGCAGTTTGCTGGTTGTTTAGGGATAAGGGACATCCATCAGATTCGTGCAGGCGACGCGACATTTTTTTTGGTTGCTCTCGGTAGCGAGTTCAATCAGACGAATGGTATTGAAGCCGTGTTCAGGTTTTACATTCAATGATTCTTTTTTAACGATCGCATTATACAGATCATCATAGAAGTATCCATAGTTTCCCGCCAGGGACGGGTATTTTTCATTGATGATTTTTCCATTTACCTCCGTATGCAAAGTGCCGTATATACCTTCTGCTTCCTGGCCCCAGTCCGCAGCCGTTGGAAGAAACCCTTTTCTAAGCAATGCTTCCTGTGGGTCCTCGCCATATTTAATAAAAGAGCCCTGCCTGCCATGTATGGTGTAACGAGGGCCGGGTTCACGAACTAGCATACCTGATTTTAAAATTATTTTTGTGAAATCATAGTCAAGCCAGAGTTCAAAATAATCGGTGGTTCTCGCATGTGGTCTTTGAATCCGGATGTCTGCCGTAACAAATTTTGGCAAACCAAAAAGACAAAATACCTGATCAATCAGGTGAGCACCCAGATCATATAAGATGCCGCTGCCGGGTGTATTTCTTCCCGCCAGGCATTGGGTCTTTGTTCCGGGCGATATCTGTCGTAGTGGGCTTCAAACTCTACAATTTCGCCCAGCAGGTTTTCTTTCAGTAATTGCCGGATGGTCAGGAAGTCAGATACGTACCGGCGGTTCTGATATACACTGAGAACACGGTTCTTTTTTTCTGCCTGTGCGATCAGTTTTTTTGCATCTTCTGAAGTAATGGTAAACGGTTTTTCCAGTACAACGTTTTTGCCGGCTTCCAAAGCGCGCCAGGCATAGTCAAAATGGGAATCATTGGGAGTTGTGATGACAACCAGTTCAAGACTGTCATCGGTCAGCATTTCGTCGAGATTGCGGACTATTTTTACTGATGGATATTTTTCCTTCGCTTCATCACCCTTGCGTTGCAAAATTGTCTGCAACTGAAATTTTGGATTGGTTACGATAAAAGGCAGGTGCATATATTGTGCGGCAACACCATAACCTACGACACCTGTCTTCATATCAGATAATTTTTTTCGAAGATAAGGCGGATGAGTGAGTTGGATTTCATTACAATCGAATCCTTCTGAATTCGTACTAATTTTTTGGAAATAGGTGTCGTAAACTTTTGAGTCTCAGTGATTTGGTAAAAACAATGTCCGTTAAATATTTGCCGGTCCCATCAGCCTACAAAGGGTACTGTCAAACC
>DASSGT010000175.1:0-5637 GCA_035693345.1 Puia sp.
GGTAGTATCTGCGCAGGCCAGGATTATATTCCCGGTGCTCGAACCCTTTGGTTCTGATCTTGGAGCGCTTGGGTTTAATAATGAACCGATCGACACGCAATATATTTTCCCGCAACTCTATGATACGATCAAGGAAGTGGCAAAAACATTTGCGGCGGTGGACAGGTATTATCTGCAGGGAGTTGCAAAAGGTACGGCGAGTTCTGATGTTTCGCTGGGTGCTTTCAATGTGCCCCCGGGTTCTGTAAAAGTGATGGCTGGTGGACAGGTGCTTCGTGAAAATATTGACTACACCGTGGACTATACCAATGGCTCCGTGAAAGTGATAAATCCTTCTATTATACAATCCGGAGTGCCGGTCAACATACAATATGAGAACAATGCGAGTTATGGAACGCAGCAACAGGGATTCATGGGTCTTCGACTCGACTATATTGCAAAACAATCAGCGACCCAATCATTATCCATCGGAGGTACCATCGAGCGCCTGAATGAGCGACCCTATTTTACAAAAACGAATTACGGTGAAGACCCGATACGAAATACCATGTATGGTGTGGATGTGAACTTTCGATCGCAGTGGCCGGGACTGACCAGACTGTTTAATAAATTACCCTGGTCCTCTTCCAAGGAAATGAGTACGATCACAGCAGTGGGTGAAGCGGCTTATCTCCAGCCGGGTCATCCTCCGCAAATTGGCAAGGGAAGCAGTGGCACCATTTATATCGATGATTTTGAGGGATCCACCAGCTCCGTGGATCTTCGTTTTCCCATTACTTCCTGGGCACTGGCTTCCACCCCGGCGAACAACGGATTATTCCCCGAGGCCAGTTTGAATGATTCGTTGCCCTATGGATATAACCGCGCAAAATTTGCATGGTACAATATCGAGCCAACACTTCAGGATAAAACTGCCAGCAATAACCCCGTAAAAAATTATCAGGATTTCAGTGATCCGAGAATTGTTCCGGTCAATATCACGCAATTATTTCCAACCATCACGCCGGAGTTCGGTCAGGCGCAGCTGATCACATTCGACGTTTCTTATTTCCCGACTCAGAAAGGTCCTTATAATTTCGATACGAGACCGGGCAGTCTGACACCAACAGGTGATCTGGCAAATCCTAAAGGCCGCTGGGGTGGAATCATGCGCGCCATCGACCAGACGGATTTTGAAACTTCCAACGTACAATACATAGAATTCTGGATGCAGAGCCCTTTTCTTCCCGGTAATAATCCAGGTACCGGTGGACAGTTATACCTTGATCTTGGGTCGATCTCGGAAGACGTATTAAAGGACGGAAGAAAATTATTTGAAAACGGATTAAATACACCCAATATTCCGGCAGCCATTGATAATTCCTCCGTATGGGGAAGGGTTCCTTTCAATGCAGTACAAACGACGAATGCCTTCAGTACTGATCCAACAGACCGTCCTTTTCAGGATCAGGGATTTGACGGAATGAATGACACAGCCGAACAACAGAAATTTTCAACCTATCTCAGTCAGTTGGCCGTGTTATTCGGAACCGGTTCGCCGGTTTATCAGAAAGCAGCTGCAGATCCCTCAGCTGATGATTATCTGAACTATCGTGCACCTCAATATGATTCGACGCAGACACAGATTGTGGGGAGATATAAAAATATCAACAATCCGCAGGGTAACTCGCCCATCGCTCCGCCAGGTGCGACCTATGTGGATGCCAGTACACTGTATCCTGACCAGGAAGACCTTGATCACGATAACACAATGAACGAACTGGAAGAATATTTTGAATACAAGGTGAATCTGACACCTGCTGCATTTAACCAGCCGGATCAGAATTTTATTACGGATTCCAGAACTTTTATCGGGACGAACAATGTTTCGCAGACCTGGTATCAATTCCGTATACCTATCACGGCATATACGCAGAAAGTTGGAAATATTCCGGATTTTAAATCGATACGGTTTATCAGAATGTATATGACCGGATGGCAGGACTCCGTTGTATGTCGTTTTGCAGAATTCCAGCTCATCCGCGATTCCTGGCGCAATTTCAATTATGAACTGGATACCACCGGACAATACATTCCAATAACTCCGAATAGTGTGACTTCTCTGGATGTGACGGCAGTGAATATAGAACAGAACAGCACGCGGCAGCCGATCCCCTATGTGGTTCCACCCGGCATTGAAAGGCAACAGCAACTTAGTACAAACAATGTGAATCTGCTTCTGAATGAACAGGCCATGAGTTTGCAAATCTGTAATTTATTACCACAGGAAACACGTGGCGTTTACAAGAACACGAATTACGATCTCAGGCGCTATGGACATCTGGATATGTTTATACATGCAGAATCCAGGGGAGGACCGGGTGCAGACACGATAAAAAATAATCAGCTCGCAGCCGTAGTTCGTATCGGAAGTGATTTTATCAATAACTTTTATGAAGTGCGAATTCCGCTGGAAGTAACTCCGTGGTATACGTCCTCGTCGGCGGTTACAACCATATGGCCCGATTCGAATAACCTGAATTTAGATCTGCAGAAGTTTGTGCAATTGAAAATGACACGTAATGCGACTGGTAATTCCACCGGATTTTATTCATATACGGATACAACAGTTCAGCCCAATCGTGTATATTCCATGTTCGGTAATCCTAACCTGGGTCAGGTACAGGCTATTTTTCTCGGTGTTGAAAATATATCGCAGGGACCCAAGTGCACAGAAGTATGGTTTGACGAACTCAGACTTTCAAATCTGAACGATCAGGGTGGGTATGCGGCCAACGGCCGCGTGGATATAAAAATCGCGGACCTGGGAACCGTTTATCTGTCGGGCAAAACCCAGTCTGTCGGCTTCGGAAGTATTGACCAGAGCATCAACGAACGCGCGCTCAGCAGTACCACGCAACTGGATGCAGCCACTCAACTGGAACTCGGAAAGCTGTTGCCCAAATACCTTGGACTTTCCATTCCGTTTTACGGAAGTATTTCAAAAACGAAAAGCACACCGGAATTTGATCCCTACGATCTGGATATCAAACTGGCGGACAAAATTGCGGCGGCAAAGACGGCGGCTGAAAGGGACTCGATTGAACAGGTGTCCGTTGATGAGACACTCATCAGGAGTTTCAATTTTACGAATGTCAGGAAGAACAATATATCGGCAAAAAAACTCAAACTATGGAGCATAGAAAATTTTGACTTCAGCTATTCCTTTACAAGTACGGAACATCACAATCCCATTGCGCAGGAGGATGAACTGAAGGTTTATAAGGGAGGGCTCGGATATAATTTTATCGGCACACCCAAGTACTGGGAGCCATTTAAGAAAATGATCAAATCCAGGTCGCCCTGGTACTCACTGATAAAAGATTTTAATCTGAACCCGGTGCCGGCGGTACTCACATTCCGTGGTGATGTTGTAAGGCAGTTCGGTGCATACCAGGCGCGAAATGTGGGTGGCGGTAAATACCAGATTCCGGAAACTTATAATAAATTTTTTACCATCGACCGGACGTATATCGTCCGTTGGGATATTACTCGTTCCCTTAATATTGATTTTGCCGCCATCAATAAAAGCTGGGTAGATGAAGACAGCGGAAGACTGGATAAGGCACAGAGAAAACAGATGTGGGATAATTTCTGGAAGGGCGGAAGAACGATTCAATATTCACAAACGGCCAATTTCACTTATACGGTTCCGACGAATAAAATTCCTTTTCTGGACTGGACTACCGTCAGGCTAGGGTATGGATCATCGTATCAGTGGACGGGTGCTTCCACATTGGCTACGAGCCTCGGAAATTCGCTGAATAATACGCAGAAGAAAGATGCCACCGCCGATTTTAACTTAACGCGACTTTACTCAAAGTGGCGATTATTGCGCGAGCTGGGTCAGCAGACAACCGCTCCGCCGCCACCTTTACCGGGAAGAAAGAATGACAGCCTGAAACAAAAAAATCCACCTCCGGATATTGCCGAGCAACAGCATCTGAAAGGAATTATGAAAGCGCTTGCAAAAATTATTACTTCGGTAAAAGATGTTACTGTGAACTATTCAGAGATCTCGGCATCCACGATATATGGCTATCTGGACAGCACCCATTTCCTGGGGATGGATCTAAAATCAAATGAACCGGGATGGGGATATATATTCGGTGAACAGCCGGATACCAGTTATGTGAACCGTCTTGCGAAAAAAGGATTATTGACGACGGATACCTTATTCAACTTTCAGAACGCAGCCAGTTATAATCAGATACTCACGATAGCCGCACAGATACAACCCACTCGGGATTTAAATATTACATTGAATGTGAGTAAGAATTTTGGAAAAAATTATACGGAACTGTATAAAGACACGACGGGCAGTGGAGGGTTTGCGCGGTTAAATCCATATACGGCAGGTAGTTTCAGCATCAGTTTTATATCTGTGAAAACACTTTTTGAAAGCAGCAGCTCCAATCAGATCTCATCGACATTTCAAAAATTTGAAAACTACCGCAATATTATTTCGCAACGACTTGGCCAGCAAAACCCATACTCCGGAAACTTTACAACAGCAGACGGATATGCCAAAGGTTACGGCAAATATGCACAGGATGTGCTGATCCCGGCATTTATTGCCGCATACAGCGGAAAGTCTCCGAATACAGTTGCACTGATACAGGAAGACAATCCAAATATCAAGTTTAATCCCTTTTCCGGCTACCTTCCGAAACCCAACTGGAGGCTAACGTATAATGGCCTGACACGTATTCCGGGGATGGAAAAAATATTTACCAACTTCAGTATATCGGATGGTTACAACAGCACACTGAGTATGAATTCCTTTAATTCAAACCTGAACTTCCAGGATCCGTTTGGAATCCGGCAGCCAGGATTTATTGACACGCTCACAGGAAATTTTGTTCCTTATTTCATGGTACCCAATATTACGATCAGTGAACAATTTGCACCGCTGATCGATATCGATATGCAATTTGTCAATCAACTGCAGGCAAAATTCAGTTTCAGTAAATCCCGGCAACTGAGCCTGAGTCTGATCGATTACCAGATGGCTGAAAGCCGGTCAACAGAATATGTATTTGGTCTTGGGTTCCGTAAAAGAGGTGTGCCACTACCATTTAAAATTAAAGTGATGGGAAAAAACGGACTCACAAACAGATTGGAAAACGATCTGACTCTGCGACTCGATATGAGTTTCCGCGACGACGCCACCACGAATAGTTATCTCGATCAGAATGCTTCGGTTCCGGTGGGCGGGCAGCAGGTGATCAGTATTTCGCCGTCGATTGATTACGTTGTCAACAACAGGATCAATTTAAAATTTTACTTCGATGAGCGGCGAACGATTCCAAAAATTTCCAGCTCTCCTCCGGTGACCACCACCCGGGCAGGAATTCAAATCAGGATATCACTGGCAGAATTGGCGGGACAACCTCCTAAAACGAGATAAGCGGAAGGCGGAAGGCGGAAGGCGGAAGGCGGAAGGCGTAAGGCGTAAGGCGTAAGGCGGAAGGCGGAAGGCGGAAGGCGGAAGGCGGAAGGCGGAAGGCGGAAGGCGGAAGGCGGAAGGCGGAAGGCGGAAGGCGGAAGGCGACGCAAGATATTAATTGTGGTAAGATTTCTTTAGCAATCGAATTT
>DASSGT010000176.1:0-4442 GCA_035693345.1 Puia sp.
TTGTTTACTCATCATTTTTACTATAGCACGCAGAAAACAGGTACGAAATTTATTTTTGAAGGTTTCAGTTGGATTCGGTGGTAGGGATCTGATATTTTGTGGATGCCTATGCTGTTTTATTCTAATGATACTAATACTGAATGCGGGTCCTTTTATGATGGACGATTCTGATAGTTATCATATTCAGGCGGTAAAGTGGATTCAGGAATATGGATCTGTACCAGGAGTTGCTAACCTGCATCTTAGATTTGGTTTTAATAGTTCCTGGTTTGTATCAATTGCCCTTTTTAGCTTTCCCATGCATGGCCTTAAGGCCTACGGCGCATTGAATGGGGTACTCTCGATATGGATTTGTTATTATTTGCTGCACAAAATATTTTATCCGGATAGAACTAGTCAATTTCAAGGCAAACGTGTGTCTATCGCCTCCTTTCTAGTATTAATGCTATGTATATTCATTTGGCCAATGATCAGAGGTTCTGCAGCCAGCCTGAATTATGATTTTATATCTACCTGTTGCATTATCATTCTGTTTGTGGAGCTTTTCAATGGTGAAGAAAAACTTGAAATTGAATGGCTGATATGGCCTGTATATTTATTCACGGTCCGAATGATGAATTTTCCCCTGTTAATTCTCTGTTTCTTGTATGTTGTGCATTTGCTGAACAAAAGATCTCGACGCGAAGCATTGACTTATTTTTTTGGATTATTGATATTTGCAATCCCCTTTCTCATACGAAATTGTATTCTATCGGGATATATTTTGTTTCCTGCATATCAGATAGATTTATTTTCTTTTGATTGGAAGGCAGATAGAAGGCAATTAATGGAGATTACCCGGTATATTAAATATTTCAATCGGGTCAATCCGATGTTTCAGCCTTTGACGACCACAGCAAACACTCCGTTTCCCAATTGGATAATGAGTTGGTTTATCAATCTTTTTCGATTTGATAAATTATTGTTGATACTTTCTGTATTCGCATATGTTATTTTTCTTTTTAGAATCAGGAAGGTTCAAAGCCGCTCATTACGGTATTTTTTGTTAGTAATGATTTGTCAATTGATATGCTGGTTCTTTATTGCACCTGATCCTCGATTTGTTTATGGATCTTTGTTATTTAGCATATTTGCATCTATTGCCAGTTTGCCTGCGCTGGAGAATATTTCCATGAAGATGATTAGATTTTCCTTGACAATAACATCCACTGTGATATTAATATATTCTATTTCAAAAGTTGCCTTTAATATGGATTATAGAAACTTCCTAACTCCTCACAAAATTCCTGTACCTGCTGTCAAAAAAATAGTCATTAATAATATTGAGATGCATATTCCTGAAAAAATTTTAGGTAACTGGAATCCGCGATGTTATGACACTGAACTGCCATGTCTCTATGAGCCGGATCCGCGACTGGAGGCGCGCGGTAAAACGATCCGGGATGGATTCCGGATCAGGAATTACGATCATTACATATTTAAAGGCGGAGAATATAAAATGGATGAATAACGATTATGATTTTTGAATTGATTTCATGGATATATATCTCATTGGTTTGCCTTTCGGGAGGCAACCGGATTCTGAAATTATTTTTTGGCATAAAAGACGTTTCAGGTATAGATTTTCCAGTGATATGTTTAATAGGGATGTCTGCGTTTGGAATCATCACTTTTTATCTGTCTCTGGTTGTTCCGCTTTTTACTGTCATTAAATTGAGTTTACAATTTATAACCTTGCTGTCGCTGGTAAAAGAAGGCAATAGAAAGGAAATTAGTTCTCAGCTGAAAAATTGTTTTGGGCATTTAACAGCGATGGGTATTACATTTCTTACGATCTCAGTAATCATGGTTTTGATCATTTCGTCGGCTCCGGTAATACATCCGGACACATTGAATTATCACGCATTTTCAACTTTGATATTTGATCGGTTTGGGGTGTTAACCGGAATTGCCAATCTTAAACCCGAATTGGGTTTTCAGAGTTTGTGGTTTGCTGCACTTGCTTTTTTTCATTTTACGTTTTCGAATGACATCCTGGTTTTCCCGTTGAATGGCTGTGTAATGTTATGGACCATCATACTGTTGGTATTGGGAACTTCAGCGGTTGATAAATCTTTCAGTAGCCGGAATGCGATGAGTAAACGAATTTGGTACTTGATTTTAATTTTATTTGCCATTTTTTCATGGACACAAATTCGACTGACAGCCGCTTCACTCAGTCCTGACTTTATCGCTGCTATTTATATATTTCTGGCTTTTTATTTTTTTTCCGGTACCAGGGGTTTAAGTGGAAGGAAATATTCCGATCTGATGGCAGTGTTTTTTTCGGCAATAGCTGTTTCTGTAAAATTGTCGGCGATCCCAATACTCCTGATACCGTGTATCATTGCTGGCAAATGGATTGTACAAAGAAGGTATTTACTCGTTGTACGTGCGGGGATAATCGTGGTTTTGCTGCTGACGCCTATAATCGTTAGAAATCTGCTTTCAACCGGCTATCCAATTTATCCCTCTTCATTTCCTGACTTTTACAAGACGGACTGGAAGGTTGAAAAGTCAACTGTTTTGGATTTCCAGAAATATATCACTGCTTATGCGAGATACCCGGTATTAAGAGCACAATCGGCACAGGAATACGATAAATCACTGGTTGACTGGTTACCGCTCTGGTGGGATCATCTTTATCTCGTCGACCGGGCTTTAGTTATAGTCATCATGACAGGTATTTTATTGAATTTTTTATTTCTGAAAACGATCAGGCGTGCTTATTCCCGGAGACTGGCTGCCGGTCTTATGATCGCCATGGTGGGTACTGTCTTCTGGTTTGTAAATGCACCGGATCCAAGATTCGGAACCGGATTTTTAATTCCCCTTGTTTATTTCCTGTACTTTCCTTTCGTAGAGCACGGGGTGAAAAACAGGATTGAGTTCATGGAAAAAGTTCAAAATGGAATAGTAAAAATCACGACCCTGTTAATTCTGATTTATATAGGCTACCGGGGTGTTTATTTTTTTCATCCCCGTCAATGGCTTATTCCGGAAGGCATAAAACAAATTTCTAAAACCCAGGATGATTGTGATGCGAATATTAAAAGAATGGTCCTGAATAATTCAATTCCCCTGCGCCCGCCGGCTGATAGTTGTATAAACTTCCGATTCCGCGGTTCAACCATTCAGGAGGGTTTCGGGCCCAGGTGACTATTTCATCAGGAACATTTTACCATATCCTTTATTGAAGTATTGGTCTGTATTATCGGATTGTGAATGATATTTATCGAGTGACTTTCCATTCAGGTTAGTAACTACGTGATACAGATAAACACCGTTTGCGAGTCGCTGATTATACATATCGGTTCCGTCCCATTTAAATTCAGTAATATTCCGGCCCACATGTAACGGTCCGAGCTCATCCTTGGTTATTTCCCTTACCACTTTCCCGGTGATCGTAAGAATCTGGATCTTTATATTTTGTGGAACATCACTGCCCGTTATAGTAAACACAAAGGCCGTGGATGTCGTAAACGGATTTGGATAATTCAGCATATTCGAGATCATTGCCTTCGTGATTATTTTGAAAGTAACCTGATATTGTATGGTGCCGGAGGCATTCCCGCTCTTGTCAGAGCCGGTTACTATCAGCGTGTATTCATCTCCCTGAGGATTTATTTGATTGGCGAAAACAGGATTGAATTCAACACTTGCCGTATTGTCAGCACTGCTTGTGGCAGGCGTAAAGCGGAGAGTGTCATTGTTAAAATAATAAGGATGCAGAGATCCGTCGGGATACCTTAATTGTACTTTTAAAACAGATGTATCGTTCAAAAGCAGAAATTTAGCTTCGTCTTTTAATTTTATCAGAATATGAGGTTTCGCGGAAACAATATCTTCATTCAGGATATGTACATTGTCGAAAGTGACATCCAGCAGAGGATTTGTCTGATCGACTTTCACATAGAATGTTTTAAATAGAAAATTATTGAAGTGATATTGTTCCGGCTGGTCATTTAATGGATTCACATCCAGATTTATAGTATTAAGTCCCGGATAATCTTTGGAATCAATATTATATACGATCTTAATGGTATCTCCGCTGATCAGTGGTTTTGCTTTTGGATAAGGGATAATATGAGTGACGTTATTTTTGTCTACGATCTTTAATGAAATCTTCAAACTGTCAAATGAAGTCAGGCTAATATTTTTAAAAGCTATTCCGAATTGTATTTGTTCTCCCAATTCAACAGAATCTTTCCCCGATAGGAATATATTGGGAGCCAACGCACCCTCTGGTACCGGCAGATAGTTCAATCTCCAGTATTTTAGCTGATATGGCGTAGCGTGCACTGTATCCTGGGCACTTAGTTTTAGCTGAATATATGGATACTGTGTTGCGCTCACGGCTGATATGTCAAAATCTTGGGAGTTTTGATTCAACGAATAGAGCA
>DASSGT010000177.1:0-5467 GCA_035693345.1 Puia sp.
TCTGTTCCTGTTACATTTACTGCCGGTACGGCAAATTCATTGTTTTTTGCATCTTCATAAAGGGCTTGCAATTCTTCTCCGAATAAAACGCCGGCTGTATATTTTGCCATGGTAAAGTTTTTCAGGTAAATTAAGGGTGCAAAGATACGGTTTCCGATCCGCACCACTGGATCAGTTCATTGAAAATAATCTAATATTTTCTCTGATGTTTGGAGAAAAAATAGAAATCATTCAGTCCTGGAATTTTCCCAGATTCTTCTGGATCAATGCAAGATTTTTCTGCAGGGTTTGTTTCAGCTGCCTTTTAACAAGTTGCCCCATGGACCTGCATTTCAGAAAAACGGGGGCATGAAATTCTGTGGCAAGTTCTTCGCGAAGCTGAAATAATTTTTCGGGTGTCGAAATATGGTCCGCAGACATGATATTCAGTAAATGCATCAGACGAAACCTGGAAGATGCCACGCGGAACGCCATCATAGTTCTTTCCTCTGTCTGATATTGAGTGATAGAATCCTGGTTCAGATACCTCACGCAGATGTCTACCAGAGATTTGTTTTCTTTGAAGAATTGCGGCAGGTAAATATTTTTTCTTCCTTCATAACTCTGCTGATCGAAATCGATCGCACGGATACGGTATTGAAAATCTTCAATATCCGGTGTAATATCCACCACGAAATTATAGGATCGCATATCTCCCAGTAAACGAACAAAGCACCGCTCATTGAATTTCACAAACTCCTTTGCAAAACGTATGCGGTTTGTAATGGGCTCGTGCAGATAGGAACTGATAAAGATATCGCCCGGGATACCGGCAATATGATCTTCTATCAGCGTTTGCTGATGAGTAAAAAAACTGATTCTGTTTGGCGACAGCAGATGTTCCAACTCAAGACCATATACGCGAGATGCGTCCGCCTGTTTTATGTAAAAATGGTCGTAGTTGTCATTGAACTTATTGACGATACGGATTCTGAAAGGGCTTGAGTTTGCGAAACTGCAAAAATCAACTCTTGCAACATCCAGGTGTTTACTTACTGAAAGATCCCCTTCCGTTTTTAAAATGGCATACATTTTTACAAGTCCCTCGCGGATATATTGCCAATGCGACATATCGTAAGAAACGGTTTCCCATAAGGTGTCATTTCCATTTTTATCTTTTAAGGGGACGGCATAGGAAACGTGTAACAGATCAGCATAGGAAACCGGTAATTTTACTTCACGACCGTGTATCTGCAAATAATGCCGAAGTGCCTCGTTTACCGGGAAGATGGGTTTTTTCCTGGAGGGTTTATTGGTTCGGTTGTTATCCGGCGTGTTGACGTCGAATGAGAATTGCATGGATCCCGTTTGTGTAAAAATAAGCTTAAAGCGTAAAGCATAAAGCGTAGGGCAACACACTACACACGTTTCAGGAAAACTAAGTAAGATGTAAGGAAGTGAAGGAATTTGTGGGCTTTAAGCTTTGCGCCTGACGCTTTCGGCTTTCTTCGCATGGGTGCCTCCTGCTAAATTGTTGTATAATTCAGCAGGAGGGCGCAGATAAACAGTTGGTTTAAATCAGGGGTATTGGAACTGTGTTACTGGTTTCCCCATGGATCTTGGATTTCTGGATGTTTTTCCCGGATTTGGATTTCAGAATAAGGTTCGATTCTCTGGGCTGTGATCAGGTTTCAACAGGATTTGGATTGATTCTACGGGCTTTTTAGTTTCTTTCGGACATTGGATCAATTAGACGATTCACTCAAGGGATAAGGTCAAAATAGCTTCTCAGGACAGGATTGGATCTTTCGGATAGGATTGGATCTGTACAAATCAATTAAAGGATAGGATCAAACGGGGTACTACTGGTGAATTCGGGGTTCCCGGATAGGATAGGACCGTGTTTTGGTATTCAAAGGGTATGAAAAAATGAAGTTGACTGATATCGGATTCTATTGGAAATTCGGTCGGATATTGGATAAGAACTTTGAACGGTTTTTTGGATATGTCTGATTGATAAAGTATCAATCAACTTCAATTCAAAAGTAACTTATGCACATATTAACAACAATAGCCCTTTTGCCTGATTTTAACAGTTCATGAATTACAGCGGGACTAGTAATATAACGAAGAAGGACATTCGTATTTTTACGTAAAAAGTGCCTGGTGATTATAATATTATTTGGTAATCAGTTACTTAACGAATTCCTGGATGATTATATCCGGGCTAAGATTTAACTCTTAGGCTCATTTTCAAAAACCAGCAGGATAAATCCTGAATAATAGATCACTATTTGATCGCTAAACGATCACCGGAGGATTCAATATGATTTAAGATAATAGATGCTGGCGCCGATTTAGACTTTCGCTCTAAAGGATTGCAAAACATCATATTTGGTTACTATGTGGTAATTGCCACTATCATCCTTAGCGAGGACTGCTCCATTTTCTTTGCTGATCAAGGAACTGATTCTTTCCACGGCCGTATCAAAAGCCACCACCGGATAAGGAGCTTCAATGACATCCTGTATTTTTTTGCTTCTGATATCGGTACCGTTGCTGAGCATGACATTAAATAACCCACTCTCACTCACCGCGCCTACCAACATACCAGATTTCAATACCGGTATATTTTCAATATGCAGTTCTTTCATCCGGTCAACGGCTTCACCGACTGTTTGTTCGGGAGTCATGGTAACCAGCGGATGCGATCCCCTGGAATTTACGATGTCACGAAATGTTTTTACATCCAGGAATCCGCGTTCCATCATCCACTGATCATTATAAATTTTTGCGACATATCGGCTTCCATGATCGTGAAAAATACAAACGACCAGATCATCTTTTTTCAGGCTGCCTTTTAATTGCATCAGTCCCTGCAAACAGCTTCCAGCACTATAACCGCAAAAAAGACCTTCTTCCTTAGCCAGACGACGTGCCATAATAGCACCGGCCTTATCTGTTACCTGTTCGAAATGATCAATCACTTTCATGTCATAATTCTCCGGAACAAAATCTTCACCAAATCCTTCTGATACGTAAGGATGCACTTCGTTCATATCGACCTCACCCGTGTTATAATATTTGGTTAACAGAGATCCAAAAACATCAATAGCCCATATTTGTATTTTTGGATTTTTTTCTTTCAGATACATGGCAGTGCCAGTAATCGTTCCGCCCGTTCCGGCAGTACAAACCAGATGTGTAATTTTGCCATCTGTCTGCTTCCAGATTTCGGGGCCGGTACTTTCATAATGTGCCAGCCGGTTGGCAAGATTGTCATACTGATTGCAATAAAATGAATTTGGGATTTCTTTTGCGAGTCTCTTTGCTACTGAATAATAACTGCGGGGATCATCAGGCTCTACATTTGTCGGGCAGACAATTACTTCGGCGCCTACTGCTTTTAAAATATCCGATTTCTCCTTTGATTGTTTATCGGTCGTGGCAAAAATACATTTGTATCCTTTTACACATGCTGCCAGTGCCAGACCCATACCGGTATTTCCACTGGTTCCCTCGATGATGGTCCCACCGGGTTTCAGTTTACCTTCCTTTTCTGCAACCTCAATCATTTTGACAGCCATGCGGTCCTTGATAGAATTACCCGGATTGAAATAATCCACTTTTGCGACGACCATACAAGGAAAGTCACGGGTGATTTTATTGAGACGGATCATCGGTGTATTTCCGATGGTTTCCAGAATATTATTTTTTATATCCATCCCCAAATGTACAAAGGATTAGGCATTGTCTCCCTTGGACCATTGGCCATCACGGGTTGCATTTTTCCTGCCCTGCATAAATTTGTCAACGAGAATCAGTCCGAGAATGACATTGATCCCGATGAAAATATTTACATACGTATTATTGAGGAGCTTACCCCAGTTCATTTTGTTGGCATCCTGGTAATATGCGGGAAGAAGAGACCCGGTCGGATTATCCACCCAATGTAGCTGGCCTATGAAATAAATGAAAAGCCCTCCGATCATAATCAGGAAAAAAGCCGTTATTCCACGGATTACATTCTTGTTGATATAATTTTTTGTTGCCGGTGCAACTTGAAATTGGGCAATTTTTTCCATTACGTTTTTTGTAAACCGCATGGAGGGCATTTCCAATTCCTCCTGTTGCAAAAGCATATGTATGCTCTTTAATTCATTGTATTTGATCTGCCATTCCGGATCTTCCGCCAGGTGACGGGTTATCGTTTCCCTTTCGGCAGGGCTGAGGTGACCGTCAATATATTCCCAGATTAGTTTTTCCATTTCCTGATCCATATGATTCCTGTTTATA
Organism: Puia sp.; assembly: GCA_035693345.1. Taxonomy (GTDB): domain Bacteria; phylum Bacteroidota; class Bacteroidia; order Chitinophagales; family Chitinophagaceae; genus Puia. The sequence goes on from DASSGT010000177.1 coordinate 4,276, forward strand.
AATGAATTTTCAAATAATCGATTTGCTCCTCCTTTAATCCGCATGTATTTCCCGTACCTCATGAGCAAAATGTTTTTCCATCTTTTCTTTTAAACGTTGCCTTGCCCGATGCAGTTTCACTTTCACTGTATTCGGATCCAGGCGCATGATTTTTCCAATTTCCTCCAGAGTTTGTTCCGCTTTGTAAAAGAGATTCAATACCTGGGCGTCATCCACACTCAACATAGAAATTGCCTGGCTTAACATAATATGACGTGATTTTTGTTCAACGATATCCGCGTTGAAAGCCGATTCCCTGTTTTCTACCTGTAAACCCGTTCGTTCATTATCCAGAGACTGGGTATCCAGCTTTTTTTTCCTTAAAAAGCTTAGACAGGTGGTGCGGGTTATCGTAAATAACCAGGTGCTGAATTTCGAGTCCCCGCGAAAATCCGCTAGTGAACGGTATGCTTTTACGAAAACATCCTGAGCTATTTCTTCAGCATCTTCACGGTTTTCCGTAAACCGGAGAACCAGTGTAAATACATAATTCTGATACTTTTCAACCAATATCGCAAAAGCAGACTGATCCCCTTTCAGGATCCTGCTAATGATTTCCTCGTCTGGTTGCCCGGTTGTAGTCACATGGATAAGACGTTATATATGATGGTCCGGTTACAGGCCTAAGTTAAGGCTAAAGCGTAAAGCTTAAAGCCATAAATCCACATTGATGAACGGGTAACCATCAACATCCAATATGCAACGTCCAAAAAACCCTCTTTTCTTCCAAAAAATTGGCTGCCCCTGTAACCTGAGTGAAAAAGGACTCGTCTGATCTGGTAATAAAATAATTGAAAAAATTTAAAAACAAGTATATGGGACCCGATCAACTGGTATTTTTTTGGCTTATTCTCTGTAGTGTTTCGATTTGTGCGCTTTTATTTGGAAACAGATATTTAAACAATCGTGAAAACATGGCCATGATTGAGAAGGGTTTAGACCCTAAATTGAAACAGGAACGCCGGCCGGCCCCCTTCCGTAACCTGAAATGGGGATTATTGCTGGTAGGCGCAGGTCTCGGTTTATTTGTCGCTTATCTGATGGATAATTTCATGTTGTATAATGTTCGTCACCAGATTGCCAATGAATCCAATGACGGGGCCAATGCACCTATTTATTTTGCCCTGATCGCCATTGGCGGAGGCATTGGCCT
>DASSGT010000178.1:0-2860 GCA_035693345.1 Puia sp.
AAAGCTCCACTTATAAGGCTGCGGTGAGATAATACTTTAACTCTTTTTTCCTGCAGAATTTCCTCTTCAAACCAGCATTCTGAAAGTCAGACCCTTAAGGATTTTTGATAAATTTATATACTTCCGGCACGGGCACATGAATGCGCAGATTTATGCAAGTTGTCAAATACATTCTTAATTTCTTGACCATTTTCTTTTTGGCAGCCGCCATATGGGTAAAAATAGTAGGGCTCTCCATTGAAAGTAAGGAAAGAATCTGGGGACGTGCCTGGATGCACTTATCAGATAATCCCGCTGTTCTTTTTTTACTTGCCATTATATTTTTAATACTCCGGCTAATGATAGGTCAAAGGGAGAAAAGACAAAAATGATACGAAGGGTGCCAAATCATACCTTGGTCCTTTCACCCTCAAGAAGTGATAGTTTTTCCTGAACGATCAGTGGAATTTCATGGGTAAATAATGGCTGAATGAGTTCGCCATCCACAAAATACATATCGATCTCACCAATATTTTTTGCAAATATTTTTCCCCGGTGAACACATTTGTATCGATGCTTCACCAGATCATAGGTCGCAGCAGATATATTCACCAGGCCGGGCTCGCCATTACTCTCCATCCTGCTGGCAATGTTTACCGTACTTCCCCAGATATCATAAGCATATTTTTTTCTGCCCACGACACCCGCAACCACCGGACCAACATGAATCCCGATTCTCAACTCCCAGGTTGCCATCCCCTTCGCCGTTCTTTCGCGGTTTAATTTCTCCATCCAGTCCCGGATCTCCAGACCCGCCTTCACAATATTTAACGGATGATGATCATCCTTGGCAGGTATCCCGCCGGCACACATATATGAATCTCCGATGGTTTTGATTTTCTCCAGATTATATTTATCCATGATGTCATCAAAAGCATGGAAACAAATATTGAGTTCATTCACCACTTCCTGCGGTGAAACCTCGTCCGCATGTTTTGTAAATCCTTTGAAATCGGTGAAGAGAACAGAAACATGATCAAAATACTTTGGCGTTGCTTTTCCATTCTCCTGCAATTCAGCAGCTACTTCCGTAGGCAGGATATTTTGTAAAAGACTTTCGATCTGGGCTTTTTGTTTGTCCAGTATAATATTTGTCTTTGCTTTCTGCCTGTAGCTTCTGTAAATAACAAATGCGATGATGAAGATGAGCACCAGGGCTCCTAATATAAATGCCTTCTGAATCTTCTGACTCTTCAGATCCAGCTCCTGTAGCTTTTTATCTTTTGTCAGCAGGTTAATCTGATTTTGACGGGTCTGAATTTCAAAATTTTGTTGCAGTGAAGCCAGCTTGTCACTCAGCATCTTGTTATTCAGTGTATCGGCAATATTGCTAAATAGCTTTTGATAATGATAAGCCTTATGATCATCACCCATCCTCGAGTAAGTGGCCGCAAGTCCCGCATAAGCGTCATCCAGTTCCTTATAGGCCGGTATCGTTGCGGCGATGGAATCCGCTTTTTGATAGGAGATCAGTGCCGCGGGGTAGTCATCATTTTTGAAATAAATATCACCCAGCGTAGTCAGTGACTGTGTCATCGCAAGCTTGGAATCAAATTGACTGGCCATCTGGTATGACAGTTCAGCAAAATGGATGGCATTGCTAAAATCCGCTCTTTTCGCATAAACGAGTGCAAGCCCGCGCAGGGGAACCGGCATATTGATCGTATTCTCAAAAGCCTTCATGGACTTATTATAGTAGAATATCGCCGAATCGTGTTTGTTTTCGCCTCTGTAGATTTCTGCCAGGTTCACACTGGAACCTCCGATGATAATTTTATCTCCGGTCTTCTCCCCGAGATGAAATGCCTTTAAGAAAAAATCAAGTGCTTTGCCTGTAGTAGCCCGCTTGTTGAGATAAACATTGGCAATGTTTGAGTAGGCCGTGGCAATGTCTTCATCATTTCCAATTTTTTCAGCCACCTCGAGAGACTGGAAATAGCTGTTCAGGGCTTTGTCGTCCGAGCCCGTCGAATAATGAACGGTGCCCAGGTTATTAAGCATTCTGGCCTTACTTTCCAGGTCACCAATGGAATCATATACATGCAGTGAACGATTGTAATATTCCAGGGCGGAGGCAGTATTGCCCTGGTAATAATATGCAATGCCTATATTTTTTAATGCGAGTGCACAACCCGGTGCATAATCAAACCGCTGGGCAAGTTCCAGAGCCTGCTCGCCGTAGTTCCTTGCCTGCTCAGGGGATGAATCCAGAAAATAGCTGCTGAGTTGAAGAAGTGTCCTGACTTTAATTGTATCTTCTTTTGCTGTCAGCAGAATCTTTTTTAAACTGTCTGCGGTATGAACCTGGGAAATACCGCAGAACGAAAGCAATATCAGGAAAAGGAAAATAAAACTTTTTTTCATCTTCATGTGATTCAATCAACCTGGTTCTGATATAGAATAATTCCCGGCTTTCAGGATTCGAATTTACATTATTATAAAACTTCACACACACAAATCACACGAAAACCGGTTACACTACAACCTTACGACCCTGAATACCTGATACGCATCGCCTACTTTCACCCTGATAAAATACATGCCGCTACTTAACCTGCTCAGATCAATCTGCAGACTTTGCGCGGAAAGAATCTTTGCATTCGCAGGATACATTTTTCCATAAGTATCCAAAAGCTGGATGTTATCAGCAGAAAGGGTTCCATCCTTAATTTGAATGGTAACCAGTCCCTTCGCAGGGTTTGGATATACCGTTGCCACCGGATCGATGGTTTGCAGAGCCGGTGTCGGTGTTTCTTCTGTCGATCCACCCCCAACCGCCCCACTGGACAGGGTCTGGGTGCTGCTGCATTTTTTGGATGAT
>DASSGT010000179.1:0-7740 GCA_035693345.1 Puia sp.
CGGTAGCCGCCAGATGATAAAAAAAATATTTGACTGTGAGTATATGGCGGTGGGTAGCGGTATTCAACCCTTCAATGCCTGGCTGCTCATCAGGGGTTTGCGTACGCTGGACACGCGTCTTGAACGAATTACGGCAACCACGCGGCAAGTGCTCAATTTTCTGAAAAATCACCCGGTTGTGGAATCTGTCATTTTTCCATTGGACGAATCATTTCCACAATTCGAACTTGCGCGGAAGCAAATGGAAAACGCAGGCGGTCTCATCAGTTTTTTCGTAAAAGCCGGGACAAGACAGGAAATTGTGCGATTTTGTGAGAACCTAAAACACATAATGATGGCCGTTAGTTGGGGAGGTCATGAATCCTTGATTTTACCCCGCTGTGCCAGCCTGAACGACATTGATTTCGATTCAAATAATAAGGAACACCGGATGCTTCGCCTATACGTCGGACTTGAATCTGCTGAATACCTGATCGGGGATCTTGATCAGTCTTTCCGTTTATCATTCTAACGCCATTTTAGGCTTTTTTTGATGGCGAATGACCGTGGATTCTTTATTTTAGCAATAATTCCGACCGTCCCCTTACCAAAACTAGGGGCCAGCAAGGCCTTCCTTAAAAAAGTTTCATGAGACTGACCAAAATAATAACCTTATTCCTAACCGCACTTATTTCAGTAACAAACCTCGTTGCACAGGATAAATGGGATCTGCGACGTTGCGTTGAATATGCACTTGCCAATAATATTTCCATAAAACAGGCTGATATCGATTCCCGGACGTATAGGCTCTATTATGATCAGGCAAAGGGAAACCAGATGGGTGCTGTGAATGCGGCGACTGCCCTTGGATTGAACTTTGGCCGGTCCATCAACCAGACAACGAATATTTATACGAATACACAGGGTTTGTCTCAGTATTATAACCTGCAGGCCAACATCACTCTTTTCAATTGGTTTGCTTTAAAAAGAGCAACAGAATCCAACAAGCTCAGTTACGAAGCACAAGTCGTAAATATTGACAAAATTAAGAATGACATTACACTGAACGTGGCAGCCGCATATCTTTCTGCTTTACTTGCAAAACAGCAGGTAAACCTGGCTAAAACCAAGATACAACTTACGGCAGAGCAGCTTGCAAATACAAGAGCTCTGGTAAATGCGGGTTCACTTCCCGAATTAAATGCTGCCGAGCTGGAAGTTCAATTTGCAACAGATACAGCAGCCATTATCACGGCACAGGAAACCTATGATATTGACAAACTGCAATTGCAGGCGATTCTGAACCTGGATGCGGCCGCTCCCTTCGATCTGGATACACCGCCGGTAGAAACCATTCCGGTAGAACCGATAAGTTCTCTTCAGCCGGATATCGTTTATTCCATTGCGATCGGAACATTTCCACAGCAAAAAATGAATGATTTGCGCATCGGCTCTGCACTAAAAAACGTAGATTATACAAAGGGACGTTTATACCCGACACTTTCTGCTTATGGGGCACTGGGAGACAACTTCTTTAATGACCTGCGTCAGGTAAATTATGAGCCGATCATTTCACCTACGAATGGATATGCACTTAACCCTGCTAACAGTGATCAATACCAGGTTTTTGTTCCGAACGTCAATACCACATATAGCAGCCAGCCTTTGTACAAGGCGTTCAAAGGTTATGGCGATCAGCTGAGCAATAACTTTGGTCAACAAGTCGGTTTGCAATTAAACATCCCGATTTTCAATGGAAATACTGCCCGGATCAATTATAAAAAAGCCCAGCTCAATGTGGCCACAGCCAAACTAACGAAGGACAATGATTTGCTCACATTAAAACAGGGCGTTTACCAGGCTTATTATAATGCGGTGGCTTCCCTGCAGAAATTTGAATCCAACAAAAAGGCGGTGGTTGTTGCAGAAAAGTCTTTCGATCTGGCAACCAAAAGATATGAAATCGGTATGCTGAATACGATTGATTATTTAACCAATCAAAACAATTTATTTACGGCCCGCATTAATGTGCTGATTGCCCAGTATGATTATGTATTCCGCATTAAAGTATTGGAGTATTATAAAGGGCTCGGAATTAAATTATAAAAATTATTACAACAACCTCGTATGAATAAGAAGCTGGTTTGGATCATTGTTAGCCTGGTAGTTCTTATACTACTGCTCGTCATCTTAAAAAAAGCCGGCGTCATTGGCAAAGAAGAGGGGATCAAAGTATCTGTTGAAAAAACGGGCCGGCACACTATTACTGAAACAGTTACAGCCAGCGGAAAAATCTATCCTGAAGTGGAAGTAAAAATGAGCTCCGATATTTCCGGTGAAATCGTTGAGCTGAATGTGGCAGAGGGCGACAGTGTGCGAAAAGGACAACAACTGGCAAAGATTTTTGCGGATATCTATTCCAACCAGCGCAACCAGGCTGCGGCCCAGGTAAACCAGCAACAGGCCATGGTGGACAATTCTAAAGCCCAACTGCCCGGTCTGAAAGCCAGTATGGATGCTGCCCAGGCTCAGTATGACCGTCAGAAAACCCTGCTGGCACAAAAAGTTATTTCTCTCTCAGAGTTTGAAACGGCAACTACCAATCTAAGGACAACACAAGCTGCTTATAATGCAGCCCTGCAGAGTGTGAACGTGAATTCTGCGGCGGTATCAAGTGCTCAGGCAAATCTGGCTATCCAGGCTGAAAACGTAAATCGCGCAAGTCTTACATCTCCCATAAACGGCGTAGTTTCTCTCCTTAGCGTAAAAAAAGGAGAACGTGTGGCAGGAAATCAAATGACGGCAGGCACTGAAATTATGCGGGTTGCTGACATGAGCAAGATTGAAGCGGTCGTGGATGTAGGTGAAAATGATATCACGAAAGTGCATCTGGGAGATACTGCCATAGTGGAAGTAGATGCTTACAATGGTAGAAAGTTCAAAGGCGTTGTTACACAGATAGCCAGTAGCATTATTGCGTCAGCGGCATCTTCTACCAGTTCCAGCACCAACGATGTAACAAACTATAAAGTGCATATCCGTCTCGATCCGGCCAGTTACCAGGATCTGATGGATAAAAAAAGACCCAAGAGTCTTGTATTTCGTCCGGGCATGACTGCGAGTGCCGATATTCAGACAAAAACACATCGGGATGTACTTTCTGTCCCCATCAATTCTGTTACGACCAGAGAAAAAACGGCAGGCGCAGCAGCCGCGTCTAAGGACAGAAAGCCGGTAGAAGATAAAATGGGAGATGTGAAAACGAATGTTCCGAACGAAGACCTGAACGAAGTAGTATTTCTGTTACAACCTGACAAAACAGTGAAACAGGTATCTGTAAAGACCGATATCCAGGACATCAACTATATTGAGATTGTAAGTGGATTAAATCTGGATGATCAGGTAGTTACCGGTCCGTATGGCACAGTGAGTAAAATTCTCAACAACGGTTCCAAAGTAACCGTAGTAGAAAAGGAAAAGTTATTCGAGGTAAAGAAATAATCCGGCCTTTTTATTCACTGAAATGCAGGATTCAATGCGATTTGGAATCTTAGGAAGTGGTAGCTGGGGAACGGCACTGGTCAAAATTCTGACGGATAACAATCATACGGTAAACTGGTGGATCCGAAACAGGGATATCATCGATCATCTCAGGAAAAAAAACCATAACCCCCAATACCTTAGTTCAGTCTACTTTGAAATCAATCGGCTCAACCTGACCAATGATCTGGAAAAGCTGATCAGTGATTCCGATTGTATATTGATTGCTATTCCTTCAGCATATATCGAAGAAATCTTTCAGCAACTACCACGTAGTATTTTTGAAAATAAAATCATTCTTTCAGCCGTAAAAGGGATTCTCCCGGAGAAAAATTTACTATTGAATGATTACCTCAGTCAGCATTTTAAATTCGGAAACGACAGGTATTTTACGGTTATGGGCCCATGCCATGCTGAAGAAATTGCGGCTGAAAAATTATCCTATCTCACTTTCTCGGGAAATTCCGTTACCAAAACACAGGAAATTGCGTCTAATTTCTCGACGGATTACCTGAACACGATTACGAACAACGACATATACGGAGTACAATATGCCGCCGTTCTGAAGAATATTTATGCTCTGGGGGCAGGGATGGCTCATGGACTGGAATACGGTGATAATTTTCTCAGTGTTTTCATAGCCAATTGTGCCGATGAAATGGCTGGGTTTCTTCTGAAGGCAGGCATCAGTCATATCGAAGTAGGCATCCACGAGGCAGCCATATCCGTAGATGAAAAGAAGAGCGCAAATTATGCTGCTTCCGTATACCTGGGCGACCTGCTGGTAACCTGTTACTCTCTATTTAGCAGGAACCGCACCTTTGGAAATATGATCGGGAAAGGATATTCGGTAAATGCCGCGAAACTTGAGTTAAATATGGTGGCTGAAGGTTATAATGCAAGTAAATGCCTCTACCGGCTTAACCAGCATTTTAAAGCTGACATGCCGATTTCGGACACGATTTATAAAGTCCTTTGGCAAAATGTTAATGTCAAGGAGGGCTTTAAACGAATAGAGCTTTTGCTGGTCTGATTTTTTAAATGACAAGGTTATGACACCGCTTTCTTATCAGGGTTTTGGATTTACGGCCATCTTGGTGATGGTTGGGATCCTTTCAGTAGCCCATCTGCTGAAATACCTGAAGGAGAGGATTATCCAACATCATGACGATAAAAAGGCCAAACGCGTAACACGTAACGCTTAGTCAATCAAAAAATAGAGCCGACGCAATACCATCAGCGAATAATTTGCCATTTCTGGTCAGCTTCAGTTTTTCGTGCACTTTTACCATCTGGTTTGAATTGAGATAAACCGAAGCATTGCTTTCAAGCAGGTTCCCCGTCTGTTTGCCAAAATGTTCCGCAACATGTTGCAAATCCAGTCCTTCTGTAGTTCTGAGGGAAGTCATGATATACTCGTTGAGGATATCCTTTGGCAGCAGATTCTCAGATTCAAAGTTCACCTTACCGGCCATCAGGGATTTAATATAAAGGGCATTATTGGAAACATTCCATTGACGACTGGTTCCGTTGAATGAGTGAGCCGAAGGACCGAGACCCAGATATTTTTTGGATTGCCAGTAGGAACTGTTATGTCGGCTCCGCTTGCCGGTCCTTGCAAAACTGGAGATTTCATAGTGTTCGAAACCAGCCTCCTCCAACCTTTGAACGCCTGTCAAAAACTGGCTGGCCTGTTTCTCAGGGTCCATTGCAACGGTTTTCTTTGTTTTGATCATATTATAAAGGGCAGTTTTGGACTCTACAGTCAGCGCGTAACAGGATATATGGGCCGGCTCCAGCGAGATGGCCTTATGCAGATTAAAATCCCACTTTTCATCTGTTAAAGCCGGAGATCCATAAATCAGGTCAAGGCTGAAATTATTGAACCCTGCCTTTTTGGAGTCTTCCACAGCCTGTACGGCTTGTTCCCCACTATGCGCCCGATTCATCCAGAGAAGATCTTCCGAAAAAAATGACTGAACTCCGATACTCAGGCGATTGATGCCTGCTTGTTTCCATGAATTCAAACGGTTCATATCAATATCATCCGGATTCGTTTCAATGGTGATTTCCGGATCCTGACTGATTTTGAAATGACGGCTGACAGAATCCAGTATCTGGCTTATCGACTGGGGGGAAATCAGAGAAGGAGTGCCGCCTCCAAAATAAATGGTTTCTACAGATTCTCCCTGGAGATATATATCACGAAAAGCGATTTCTTTCAATAAAGCGACTGTAAAATCGTTTTGCAGATCAAGATTTGTGGAGAAGTGGAAATTGCAATACGTACAGGCCTGTTTGCAAAAAGGAATATGAATATAGATGCCTGCCATTGGATTGGCTAATTTTATGGAATTACGAATGTGAATTGAGCGAATGGCAAAATTAAGATTATATGGGCTGATCCCCCTGCTGTTGATTGCTTCCGTCCATCCGGTCTTTGCGCAATACTCTTTACACGTAAAGGTGAGTTCCCCGGACTCGGTTCTGAAAGCAAATGCACTGGGCATACCCAGTTCCTTTAAGGATCGGGCGTTGTGCACTGAGTATATTTACAAGCTCACGGATATTTTACGAAATAAAGGATTTACCGCTGCCTCCATCGACAGTGTGCACATGGATTCCGCTGCCGCTTTTCTTCAATTATATATCGGAGAAAAATTTACATGGTCGCTTATCAGGACAAGACAGGCTGACGCCCCATTATTGGATGAAGCCGGATGGAGTTCTAAAAAACTGGTTGGTAAACCGGCAACCCTCGAGCAGTTCCAGTCCGAAGAACTGGTGTTGCTCAACTGGCTTGAAAATAACGGATATCCATTTGCAAAAATTTCGCTGGATTCTGTGATGATTAACAGAGGCGCTATCCAGGCAGTGCTCGATGTTCAAAAAGGCCCTCTGTATAAAATCGACAGTATACATATCAACGGTACAGCAAAAATTTCAGTTGATTTCATGGAACGATACCTGGGCATTCCGGAAGGAAGTATTTACAAAAAGGATCGTTTATTATCCATCAGCAAGCGTATTATGGAACTACCCTTTGTGCAGGAAGAGAGACCCTGGAATGTAAATATGCTGGGAACGGGTTCGATTTTAAATTTGTATCTGAAGCCGAAAAAAAGCAGTCAGATCGACGCATTGATCGGATTTATGCCAAATAGTACGGACCAGCAAAGTTCCAAACTGCTTGTAACCGGTCAGGCAACCGTGGTGCTCAGAAATCCCTTTGGTAACGGCGAAAGTCTTGGACTCGACTGGCAGCAGTTACAACAAAAGTCACCCAGACTAAATGTAAATTTTCAGCAGCCGTATTTATTTCATTCGCCCTATGGAGTTAACCTTGCTTTTTCATTGTATAAAAAGGACTCTTCTTATATCAATACTGATGGTTTACTGGGCATTCAATATAATGCTTCAATGAACCGGAAAGCGTCAGTTTTTATCCAAACCGCCGGTTGTTCCGTGCTTACTATTGACACTGCTCAAATTATTGCCACGCGCAAATTACCGGAAGTAGCGGATGTGAGTTCATTGAGTCTGGGTGCCACGTATGAATTTAATAATACCAATTATCGTTTTAATGCAGTGCGTGGAAATGAAATTTATTTTATTGGATCTGCAGGCACCAAAAGATTAAAAAAGAATAGTCAGATTCTGCAACTCAAAGATGAAAATGATCCTTCTTTTGATTATGGGACTTTGTATGACACCGTCAAAACATCTTCTTACCAGTTCAGGTTGAATCTGGCAGGAGCGCATTATTTTCAGTTGGGTCATGCATCCACGATTCGTTTTGCATTGAATGCGGCCTGGTATCAGAGTCCGAAAATTTTCAGGAATGAATTATTCCAGATCGGTGGATATAAATTATTGCGGGGGTTTGATGAAGAGAGTATTCTTGCATCCGAATATACGGTGACGAGTTTGGAATACCGGTATTTGATCGGAATGAATTCATTTCTTTTCAGTTTCATTGACGGAGGCTGGGCTAAAAATGAAGTGCCCGGATATGCCAGCAACAGTCTTTATTTGGGTGTCGGGCTGGGATTGGCATTTGAGACGAAAGCAGGCATTTTCAATATGTCGTATGCAATTGGAAAAACCGGCAGCAGTCCTTTTGAATTTGGCCAGGCAAAGATTCATTTGGGTTATGTAAACTTTTTTTAGAAGATCCGCATTGAATCACAAATCTTTGCGTTGAATGCAGAATGATGAACG
>DASSGT010000180.1:0-3840 GCA_035693345.1 Puia sp.
AAGAACCTGAACAAACGCTAGTTGATACCGACATTTTACAAGTGGAATCTGTTCCCTCCATCGAGAATTTATCTTGTGGATTTGACATAGTAGTTTCTGCCTGTGTAATGACACAACTATTTCATGCAGCAAAGGTTTCCAGGATTTCAGAAGAAAATCAAAATCGATTGATATTCGCTTTACGCAAGCAGCATATTCAGTTCATGCTTTCCATTACAAAACAAAACGGCACTTCAATACTTGCTACCGATATGTCCTCGTTTGAAACGGATCAGGATTTTTCAGCAGTCGAAAGTTGTGATGTTCATGAGATGATGTTAGAACTGATTGATAAAAAAGTGTTTTTTACAGGATCCAATCCTTTTGCGTTGATGAATGAGATAAGGGAAAAACATGAAATTGTTTCTCAACTTAAGGATGCTATTTTCCTTTCACCTTGGCTGTGGCAGATGTTTAAACACAGGGTTTATTTGGTTTATGCCCTTGCTTTGCTCAAAAAATAAAATCATAGAAGCATTTACCGAAATAAATCTCCCACATCAGTCGCTACATTCGATAAAACGACAAGCCTGAAGAAAGTTTCTCTATTAAAGAGATTTTTTTCTTCAGGCTTGTTTACTTTATTAGTAGCGGGAAGGTTCTGTCACTCGAACTTTTTAACATTTCTACCTAAAATTGGAGAGATGGCTTTATTACTACAAAAATTCAAGAAAGTTAAAGCCATTGGAGTCTTATAAACTCCTGCTTTTCTCCATTTTCATTTTCCAAAACCAGTTTATTTTCTTCTAATTCTATATTGGAACAGTACGTGAACAGTCACGGTTATTGTACTTTATTGTGTCTGAAAATCATTCTTTTTCTTTACTGTATTTTGCTCACTATCTATTTAAATATTGCCAATTTTGTAATTCGTAAGAAAAGTAGTGCCCAGAATCGTCGTTGGAGGATTTAATAATAACATTCATTTTATCACCTTTCTGGAAGTTATTCAGATTGATTGTGCTATTTAATTCCCAAGCAATGCTGCATTCTATGATTCTTTTTTCTCCACTAATTCTAAGTGATAGTCTTTTATCATAGAGTACATCAACTATTTCTACCTCTAAATTGATATTTACATTGTATAGCTGCTGTCTTATTCCAATCCTTCTTTGATCATTCTGATAAGATGTCTTTGTAACATCGTCTTTGAAATTATCAAGCTCCCATAAGTAATACAAAAAAGTCTGCTGATCCAAATACATCATGGGTTGCTTATTTCAGGCAGTTATTCTTCCTCCTCTGAACTATACTTCTCAATCAATTCAGTGAGCGTTTCCTTCAGAAAATATTTGTGCTCACCGATGTTGTCAAAGAATCCGTCTTGTTGAGCTTCATCCCAGTAATGTCGTGCTTCTTCATAGTGAGGTATGGTTAATCTCTTGACAAATTCAACATATTCTCTCATGTCAGAGATTCTTGTGCCTGAGTAATTTTTATCAATCCGGCTTCCTCTGTCAATAAAGTCAAGCAACTGTATATATCCTTCTTCTCCCAAAAACTTAGAGAGTGCAGAGTTATTATTGTAGCCTGTTCTTTCTGGCTGATAACAGTTTTTGGTTTTGGTGTTATGGCATATTCTGAAACTCCCACTGAGATGTCTGCCTTCCGGTGCTTCTGATTTATCTTTCCACTCGACCGCTCCATCATCAACTTTCTCGATGAGCATATCACAGGTATCACAGTAAAATTGTTCTAGAGGTTTGAGCATAGTGTTCTGAGTTTTACAACTACAATTTACAAACTCTTACTTCAAGTGTGAGACCTACTTTTGAACATGTGACCTCGGATGAGACTTTCTTGTCTGTGATTCAGCAAAAAACTAAAAGCAAAATGCCTGTCAATTTCGTAGTCTTGACAGGCATTTCAGAATTCTGAGTAGCCCTGGCTGATCAGGTATCGAACTTTTTAATCCCGGATTTGTCAAAACTGACCTAATTGATGACTTTTTATCGTGCTGAGCATACGACTTGCTCTGTCCGAATTTTTCTCCTTTTTGAGCCAAATTGAAGGGTTTAAGAAATCCACTACAGCCCCTTATCGGAATAGTCAAGGAATGCATCACCAGTCTCCCCACCAATAAGAACCGTAGGAATCTCCAAATCAGTTTGTTTAGTTCTCACTGTAATAGCACTATCAGGAATAGTTAGGTAGATCGAATTACTTTGCTCATCTAACTCCAATTCGTGTAACTCGACACCGAAAATGAGAGATTTTGACCCTTGAAAAGTAATCGCGCCATCTTGTGATGCAGATATTTGAACTTTTCCGTCACTTCTCACTGCATCAAATGCGCTTAAGTCATACATCCCCTGATTTGAATCAGCACTTTCTGTGGAAATACTGATAGAAGAACTTTTGACAGTAGCTGTAGTAAGGTAATACTTATAGCCAGGATTAAAAATCGGATGCTTTGAATCGATCTTTGTTTTGATCAATTCGGTTCCCATCAAGATTACATTGGCTGAATCTCTGCGTGGATCCTGAAAGGCAAAACGGACAGATCCATTACGGTTCTTATTAAACCCCAATTCCAATTTCAATGCCGCATCACCAACTCCCAAAGCCCTTAGAAAATTTTCCAGAAGATTTAATCCAAGTTGAAAATTAAGAGAGTTGGAAAACTTTCCTGCTATATTACCCATTTCCTCATTTGAGGATTTCTTAGGGATCTTAATTGGGGGAGTTAAAAGGTCTTTGATATTGCCCGGAGCTGATACATTTTTCCCATCAGTCACAAAAAGATCGCCAAGCGAAATTTTTTCACGAGGAATCGGAAGAAGGTGCAAACCATAGTGATCGACAAAGGTTCTTAGCAATGGATCGTTAGAGTTTCTTTTACATAATTTCATATAAACAAATCTATCTTTATTAGTTTACCAGAGCTTGAAAGGTCAGGATTCTAATCACTCGCTATCTTGCTTTGTGGTGTGTTCTTCCTAGTTAGTTTAAATGTGCCACCCGCATCCATTAATGGTCAAGCCACCCCAAATGTTGAATTGGTCAAATGGTACTGGATTGTCACTTTTCTCTATTTTCATTTTGAATTTGTGCAGCTTAAGAGTGGCACCCTGGGAAGCAGAGGCTTGATTCTTGTCGCTCATATAGGTCAGTAATTCCTGACATCGGCCAACAATTGCTGCCTTGTCTAATTTACGAGTATTCTGAATCGCATTGTACAATGCCTCGGAAGGCGTAATCTGATGATTGAGCAAGTTTTGAATGAATTCTTCCGTAATATATCCCATGGATATATCTTCCACAGGCCAGTGACTTGATAATACGCACGCGGCACCCGCGGAAAGTAATGCGCCAGAAATACCACCTGCTCCGTCTTCATTCCCTATACGAGTCACACCGGATTCACATGCGCACAGCATGACCAATGGATTGTTGGTTATGACTAGGTCATTAAATATTTCCCCAAGGGTAAGCTCTGCATCACTGAACACGATACAGGAACGGAGTGGATTATTAGCATCATATAAGCCATGAGTACTCAGGATGATAATATCGCTCGAGTTGATTTCCTTTTTGAAATTTTCAAGGGATGCACTTTTATTAACGAAGGTTTTTAATCTAATATTTTCACCATGCATCCTTTCTAGCCAAACCGCATTTTGGCTGGCAGCCGGTAGGTCACCATGTGGATCAGCAAACACTACAATTTTTTCAATCTTCTGTGGCTTCCTTTTGTATTGTGAAGCAGCCAGTTCATTCACACTAAATACATATTCCACAGGAAACAATGCCGCAAAAAAGTCCATCGATTTATCCCCTGCGAGTGATGCATGCTCTTCG
>DASSGT010000181.1:0-2145 GCA_035693345.1 Puia sp.
TAAGAGAATTAAAAAAAATAAAGCAGGCCAAACCAAATAAAACCAATGATCATTTTTTTATAAAGAGTAATAATCAAATTGAAAAAGTATTTTACGAGGAATTAATCTATGCCGAGGCAATGTTGAATTATGTTATGTTGATTACAAATTCAAAAAAAATGATTGTTTATGTTACGATCAAAAGTTTAGAAGAGCAATTGCCGGCAGACATGTTTATGAAGGTGCACAAGTCCTTTATAGTGAACCTGAGTAAAATCAGAAGCATAGAAGGCAATATTTTAGATATTGGGAATGAAAAGATTACAATTAGTCAGAATTTAAGGGATAAAGTCATTAGTGAAGTGGTAAAAGACAAAATGATAAAACGTTGACGTATAAAGCATCTCCTGTACCATTCCTAAATTAACTGGAAGGTTTTATACATACAGTTTAGTCGGTTTTGATTTTCAAAAGGGAATCGAATTATAACGATGACAATGTTCTTAAATCACCTCAGTGAAAATTATTATAAAACACCTTAAACAACTATTCCTGAAATTTCATGATGGGATAAAGATTCATTGCTTCCCGCAGCAGTTTAATCTTTCCCTTCTCAGCTACGAGCCTTCCCATATATAATTGCTTATACGGTTTTCCGTTAAACAAACAATCTACCTCATACTCTGCAAATACCTGATCGGGCGTTTCTATGTAATAATTTATATTAAAGAACATGAAATCCGGAGCCATTTTGAAGAGACCAGTGAACATGTTCTTAATATTTTCCGGCCCTTCTGTCCTCCATGACTGCCCAAGAGAAGCCAGGTATGGAAGTTCAAATGCCCCATCTGTAGCAAAAAGAGACGATACAATATCCAGATTTCGGCCATTAATATTACTGTGATAGGTCTGCAATAATTCTTTCGCTGTTTTCATTGTCTTATTTTTTATTTGATTTTGAGAATTGTTGCAGCAAATTTCTACTCATAGCCCGTCATCAGCATTGATGTTTGACAAATAAATAAGTGACAAATATCACATAGTCAATAGTAGAAAGCTATTATAACATCGTTGATCCAGGTCACATTATAATGTGCCTTATATCAATTTTGGCCCCTCGACGCACAGATACATTTGTGAAATGAGAAAGCCGAAAAAAACCTTCTTTTGGGCGATCGGAATGAAGGGAAGTTTATTGATGGTTATTGCCCTGATAAGCTTCTCCGGTTTGTATGCACAAGCGCCCGCACTTCCCCCTACCAACCTTGGATTGTCCAATATATACGACGGTGTCGCCGGTGAACCCGGATTTGTTTACCAGGGATACACCCAACTTTACCAGACAAATCATATCTACAACGCGAAGGGGGATAAAACAGGTTCCCCGCTGAAAGTCAATTCACTGTTATCCTTGCACCAGCTTATCTATCTCACTCCGGTGAAGGTCTTTGCAGGAAATCTGGGGTTTACTGTTCTAGTGCCCATTGTGAAAATTTCAGCTACAAATATATCCGGGCCTGCTCCTTCAGTCAACCCGGATGTATTGGGGGATATCGTGGCGGGAACCGCCATTCAGTGGAACGACAAAAAACTATTTGGAAAGTCATTCTGGCATCGCCTGGAAGCAGATGTTACCATTCCGGCTGGATCATATAACTCCAGTTATGCGATCAATGCATCCTCCCATTTATGGGCTTTAAGTATATACCATGCTTTTACCATATTCCTAAACAAAAACGTCACAGTGAGTGCAAGAAACCAGTTCAATTATAATTTCCAGATCATTCATGAACCGGATAAGCCCGGCGCTTACTACAACGGAAATTATTCAATCGCTGTTTCTTTATTAAAGAATTTGAAACTGGAGGCCGCTGCATATTTCCTCACTCAGATCGTCGAAGACAGTTATGATGGCGATCATAATTATTATCAGAACAGGTATCAAATCCCCACTACAAAGCAACGCGTATTTGGCTTTGGGCCCGGTCTTGCGTATTTTCTTCAGGGTGGAATTTTATTTGAAGGGAAGGTGTTTTTCGAAACGGGCGCCCAAAACATCACCCAGGGCATAAGGCCAACCTTTCGGGTAGCGATACCTTTTCCTGGAAATGAAAAATAACATGCATCGAATTCATACTTTAAATATCGTAAAATGAAAAGAAAACT
>DASSGT010000182.1:0-15384 GCA_035693345.1 Puia sp.
GCGGACACGGAAGAAAAAGCAAACCGTTTGAGGAAGCTGGCGGATTATACACTTCTGCAATTTGAAAAAGGTATATTCAGGGAGATGAATCGTTATGAAGACATCAAGGATTATGTTTTTTCGGAACATGAACTGGAAAGAATTGAACATAACCGCGGACGTATTATATCCGGTACAAAAGAGCAGGTGAGAGACCAGCTTATTTCCCTGGCGTCTGAAATGGAAATCGATGAAATCATGATTACTACCATGACTCATTCACAAAAAGACCGATTCAGATCGTTTGAATTAATAGCGGAAGCAATGGAGCTAATTGTCAATTGTTAATTGTCAATTGTCAATTCTTCGTTATTGAATTCAATTAACAATTGACAATTAACTATTGACAATTATGCAAGGTGTGGTTTCTTAATGTATTTATTAAGATTAATCATCAAGACACTCAGGAGGATTACAATCAGTCCGGCGATTTGAAGTGAGTTCACACTTTCTGAAGCAATAAAAACGCCCAGCAATACAGCAACTACGGGATTGACATAGGCATAGGTGCTTACCTGGGCGGGAGACCTGACTTCCATCAGCCAGACAAAACAACTATATGCGAGGATGGAACCAAAAATGATCAGGTAAGAGATCGAATACCACGCGCCCGCAGGAACGGCTGATAACTGAAATGTTTTGAATTCTCCGGAAATAAAAGCACCCGCTAAAAAATAAATTCCCGCGAAAAACATTTGCCAGCTGGTGTTTACAGTTGCCGGTGTATCTGTTTTTTTATACTTCGCGTACAAGGATCCGACGACCCATGACATGGATCCGACAATCAATGCAAATAATGCAATACGTTCGTAGGGATTTCGGCCGATGTTATATGAAGAAGAAATATTGGGCAGGAATAATAAAAATATACCGATCAGACCAAGGAACAAGCCGGTTAAAATGGATTTGCTGCTGAAATTTTCTCTCCAGTGTGGTTTATCATAAACCACGTACCAGAGTGGAGCGGCGGAAATAATTATCGCCACCCAGGCGCTGCCCACATATTGTTCAACAAAGATGACCACACCGTTCCCGACGAATAATACCAGAAAACCACTGACAGCCGCCAGTTTGATGGACGCCCAATTCAATAGGTTTTCATTTTTCCAGACTGCCCAGATCATCATCAGAAGGCCGGCAATGATAAAACGGATGGCGCCTAACATAAAAGGCGGAAAACCGTGAAGGGCTCTGCTGATGAAGAAATAGGTGGAGCCCCAAACAATGTACACGATCAGATAAGCCAGTACAACCTGCAATGTGCCGGGCGTTTTGTTCATAGTGTTATTCATCTTCTTCAATTTATTCTTTGTTCCGGCAAGCGACTATCCAAAGTTAAAAGGAAATTTATTATTTTTGCTTACGAAATCAATGTTTTTATGAACATTTGCCTTCGAAAATGAGCTGAATACTCAAAAATACCTTCCATATGGAACTTGATAAAACGAGCTGGTCAATCCTTGCCTGCCTGCAGGAAAATGCGAGAGCGTCTTTTGCCGACATCGGCAGAGAAGTGGGATTATCGGCGCCAGCTGTTGCCGAGCGGATGGTGAAACTGGAAGAAGCGGGCGTGATCCAGGGTTACCGGATTGAAGTGGACTATGAAAAAACGGGTTATGCGCTAAAGGCTTTTATTTCTTTCACTGCGCATTCGGGAAAACTAATTCCCTTTCTAAATTATATCAGCAAACTGGATGAGGTACTGGAATGTCATCGGGTGACGGGCAATCATTGTATTTACCTGAAAGTAGTTGTTGAAAATTCCGGACACCTGCAGGAATTGCTGGCGCGCATGATGGAATATGGAGAAACGACGACTTCTGTTATACTTTCAAGCCCCATTACACACCGGGTATTTACCAAACATGAATCGAAGTCTAAAGGAAAAGGTCGCGCTGCA
Organism: Puia sp.; assembly: GCA_035693345.1. Taxonomy (GTDB): domain Bacteria; phylum Bacteroidota; class Bacteroidia; order Chitinophagales; family Chitinophagaceae; genus Puia. The sequence goes on from DASSGT010000182.1 coordinate 1,940, forward strand.
AAATAGCGCCCGGGATAAATGAATACGGATCTAAATTCATAATGCCTTCGTCTCTTAATACATCCTCATCGATAAAATGATTGCCGGTAGTCGTTTTTGAATCTCTGTCAAGAATATAGGATGCCGCATCTGCCATAATTTCCGGTTTTCGACTTACCTGAAATATTTTTTCACCGCCCAGCATATTTTTTACGGCCGCAGTAGCAATGAGTGTTGCGGGCCAGAGACTGTTGGAAGCAATACCAAACTTTTTAAATTCTTCCGCCCAGGCTGCCGTCAGCAAACTCATGTTGTACTTACTGATCGTATATGCTACATGCGGTTTAAACCATTTCATGTCAAAATTCAGAGGAGGGGAGAGGGTAAGAATGTGAGGGTTTGTGGATTTTTTTAGCAGAGGAATTGCATATTTTGTCATCATGAATGTGCCGCGCACATTGATGTCGAACATTAAGTCAAAGCGTTTGGGTTCGGTATTCTCCGTGTTGCTGATATTGATTGCAGAAGCGTTATTGATCAGAACATCCAGACCGCCGAATTTTTCCAATGTTTTATCAATTACATCCTGAATCAGTTTTTCATCCCTGATGTCACAATAGACTGCCAGCGCCTTTCCACCGGCAGCTTCCACTTCCCCGGCTGCAGAATAGATTGTGCCTCCGAGTCTGCCATCTTCTGCGGTTGATTTGGCGGCGATCACAATGTTCGCACCCGCAGTGGCGAGTTTTATAGCAATGGCTTTTCCGATACCCCGTGTGGCACCGGTAATTAAAACAGTTTTGTTGTTAAAATCCATAAACAGCGGGGATGATCATGTCAGCCCGAAAGCATGGCATGAAGTATGTATTTATGTCTATAAAGATAATACGATGTCTTCCAATACAACTTCTTATTTCGTTTTTCAACTGGCTCCCGCGAGCAGTATTCCCAATCCGCCACCTGAAATGCCACCTGTTGAACCGACACCCATACCGCCTGTAACTGACCCGGTGCCTACTGTTCCGCCAGTAAAAGGAATTCATTTTCACTTCTATTCTTTCTCTCTGAATTAGCGCGGTTTTTAGTATCTATATTTGAGCCTTAAGGGCAAAATGGAATATTTTCTGGGAATCGATATCGGAACCACTTCGGTAAAGTCTGTTGCTTTTTCCAAAGAAGGAAAAACTTTGTGTGAATCTTCGATCTCATATCCCATACATCATCCTTTTCCCGAATGGAGTGAACAGGATCCGGAGGAAATCGTCCGGGCTTTGGTGAAGACTGTAGAAAATATTCTCCAGGAACTTCATCCACAGGTTCCCGTGTTATGCAGTTTTTGCTCAGCGATGCACAGTCTGATCGCTGTTGACAAAAAAGGCATGGCTATTTCTCCTTCTATTATCTGGGCCGATAACCGGGCCGCTGATATTTCGACGCTCATTCACAAAGAAAATCGCGCAAAGGTCTTTTATGAACTTACCGGATTGCCTGTCCATGCTATGTCACCATTCTGTAAGTTGCTCTGGCTTAAAGAAAATCAAAAAGAATTGTTTAACAGGGCCTATAAATTTGTCGGAATAAAGGAATATGTTTTTTATAAATTATTCGGAGTATACGCCATCGACGTGTCTGTTGCTTCGGCTACCGGATTACTGAATGCAGGAAAGCTGCAATGGGATCCATGGATTCTGGAACAGGTGGGAATTTCAACCGACAAACTTTCGGAGGTTATTCCGATAGATAAAATATTTTATTCGTCCGGTATTTTTCCAATACTACAGAAAGTGCCGTTTGTTGCCGGAGGAAGCGATGGTGCGATGGCCAATATCGGATCTACAGAAGAACCCGGGTCACTGGTCATTACGATTGGAACCAGCAGTGCTGCCCGTGTCATTCTTAACAGACCTTATATTGATCCCGCCATGCGGACATTCTGCTATTACATCAAAAATAATCAATGGCTGTTAGGTGGTGCGAGCAATAACGGTGGCATCGTTTTGCAATGGCTGCATGAAAATATATTTCGTTCTGAAAAATCAGTCACTGATTTTTTAATTCAGGCATCTGATGTGAAACCTGGTTCGGAGGGACTGATATTTCTTCCCTATTTACTGGGAGAAAGGGCACCCATATGGAACGCGGATGCGAAAGGCGTTTTGTTTGGATTACAAATAAGTCATTCACAGGCGGCTATGGTCAGGGCTTCGCTGGAAGGAATTATCTATTGCATCTATGGAATCAGCCAGGTCATTATGGAGCAATCGGATATCCGGAATATTTATGCTACCGGCGGATTTGCCCGCAACGAGCTCGGGCTACAAATCATGGCGGATGTCTTTAATCTACCGGTATTGGTTTGCGAAACGGTGGAAAATTCTGCCTGGGGAGCTGTGAAAAGCGGCATGGTGGCACTGAAAATCACTGCATCCAATGACACAGTCATCCGCAAGAAATATTTCCCTAATGCGAGTGTTCATCCCATTTATGTAAAAGGCTTTCTAAAATTTCAGCGTCTGTATGAATTGCTGAAGGAAGAATTCATTTAACGGGCGTACTGTTTTTTAAAATCGGGATCCTGAAAATCATAACTGAAATCCGTCGGCGGTGATATGGCTTTCATTTTCATGCCGCCAATAGCATCCTGTATCCAAATAAAAAAGGGGTGTATGGAAATACACCCCGAACGACTGCCATCAAATTTAACTTCTCGCAGAGGTCATGGGCGGGATCGAACCGCCGTAAAAGGTTTTGCAGACCCATGCCTGACCACTCGGCCACATGACCTGATCAGCTGCAATAGTACGGCATAAATATAAGTCTACAAAATTAGTAGACTATAATTATTAATTGATTGCAGATAAACCTGTCGCAAAGGAAAACTCCTATGGGAAATTGTCGCGTGTATCGGGCAGGAGTTTCATAAATTTGCATTTGAAATGATTTGAATTGAAAAAAATTTATAAACCTGCTGAACAGGGACCGCCGTATATGGAGCGGTATATAAAACTCGTACCCGACGATGGTAATCTGCTGATACATCTGGAAGATATTTTTTCCGAAACGGAGGAAATCATTAATCCGCTCAGTGAGGAAAAAATGGCTTACCGCTACGATCCGGACAAATGGACCATAAAGGATATGTTATTGCACATGTCAGATTCTGAAAGAATATTTGTTTACCGTGCGCTGAGATTTTCACGTGGTGACGAAACCCCGTTACCCGGGTTTGAAGAAAGCCAGTATGCATTGTATGCCGGTGCCAATGAGCGGGAAAAAGAAGATATCATGCGGGAATATTCCCTAGTCAGGGAATCCAGTATCGCCTTTGTTGAATCCTTATCGGATGAAGCTTTAAACAGAAAGGGACTTGCCAATAATTATACTCTGTCCGTCCGATATATCGTGAACCTTATTTATGGCCATCATAAACATCACCTCAATATATTAAGGGAAAGATATCTTTAATTATGGCTGAGAAAAAACCGCGGCGGATTTCCATTGCAGTAGATATGGATGGCGTACTGGCAGATACGGAAACACATTTCATAAAATATTACGAAACAGAATCAGGAGAAAAATTTGACAAGAATGCCATGCTGGGTATTCCGGAAAGTCAGTCCTTTCCCGACAAAACAGCCGTGTGGCGGTATGTGAATACAGCCGGATTTTTCAGAACGCTTCCATTGATTAACGGATCCGTGGAAGCCATTAAAAACCTGATGGAGGATTTTGATGTATTTATTGTTTCCGCGGCCATGGAGTTCCCGCTTTCACTATATGAAAAGAAGTTGTGGCTGGAAGAATATTTCCCTTTTGTTCACTGGAAGAATATCGTTTTCTGTGGTGACAAAAGCATTATAAAAACGGATTACCTGATCGACGATCATCTGAAAAACCTGGATAATTTTTCCGGCGTTCCGCTGATGTTTACTGCTGCGCACAATATAAATTATAACCATCACCAGAGGATGAATGACTGGGAGGAGATACTGGCTTACTTCAGGAGCCTGCGGAAAGTGTGAAAGTATGGAAGAATGGAAGACTGGAAGTGCTTGTATGCAGGGAAGCGGATAAATGATACCAGGCAAAAATTCACAACACCTGATCAATAGTGTCCGAAACACGGAACTAAAAAATCAAGACTACTGTTCCGCCGATGATTAATAATGCACCGAGGGCAGTTTTCCAACTCAATGCTTCCCCCAGAAAAATGACTGAAAGCAAAATGGTCAATGCAACACTCAATTTGTCAACGGGTGCAACCTGGGAAACCTTTCCAAGCTGAAGAGCTTTGAAATAAAATATCCATGAAAGTCCCGTAGCCAGGCCTGAAATGACAAGAAAAAAAAGATTGTGTTTTGACAATCCCGCTATCGATTTATGTTCTCCCCGAAAAAAAACAATTCCCCAGGCAATCAATAAAATAATGATTGTGCGAATGGCGGTTGCAAGATTCGAGTTTACATTCGTCACACCAATTTTTGCAAAGATGGCTGTCAGCGAAGCAAAAAAAGCTGAAAGCAAAGCATAGATCCACCACATAAGGTTTTGAGTTTTTAATACTGAGATTTAAGCACAAAGCGTAAGGCGTAATGCGTAAAGCTTATCACGATCCATGAAAAACGAAAAACGTCAGTCAACGGCCCCCTTATTTACGGAGGCAATCTCCTACAGAAATCAATTGCCTAAAAACTTCAAACAAACCGGATTCGGAATACTGATTTCCTTTCCGGTTGCCTTTAATAAACCCGAAGTCTGATCAATCGAAAAAACGACAATATTGTCCGTGTCCCGGTTGGCAACCAGTAAAAAATGACCACCCGGATCGATCACAAAATTGCGGGGATGTTTTCCTTTCACAGATGTAATTTGTTTTGTAGCCAGTCGGCCGTCCTTTCCTATTTCGAATACGGCTATCGTGTTGGATTCACCCCGGTTTGTCGCATACAAAAATTTTCCATCGGGATGTATATGAATATCGGCGCTGCCGGCAAATCCCTTAAAATGTTCCGGCGTCGTTCTTATTCTCTGGAAATGGTTCATCTTTCCGCTGGTTGAGTCAAAATGGAATGCATCTACGGTTCCCGACAATTCACTGAGGATGTACACATCTGATTTCTTCGGATGAAATGCAATATGGCGGGGACCAGAGCCCGGTTGCAATGTTGCAACAGAATCAAATGGCTCTGTCAAAGGAATTCTTTCATTGGGACGAAATATATACACATGTTCCTGATCCGTTCCCAGGTTTGCTTCCAACAGGAATCTCTCGTCCGGCGAAAAAATAGTTGAATGTACATGTGCCGCTGTCTGCCTTGCTGTGTCTGCTCCTTTTCCGAATTGCTGGATGACCTGCATAGCCGGTGCCAGGGAGCCATCACTGTTGACCGGCAGTGCGGCCAGGCTGCCTGTACAATAATTTGCAACAAAAACCCATTTTCCGGTTTTATCTTCGGAAACATAACAGGGACAGCTGCCCTGACTCGATTGTGCATTTAATAAAGCAAGATGTCCGGTGGTTGGTTCAAAAGCATAGGCTCCTACAGAACCACCCTGATCTTCTTCATCAGTCGCATATAAAAATCTTCCGTCGTTTGACAAACACAAATAGGAAGGATTTTTTGCATCTATACTGCTGACTGCAGTACCTGTTCCGGTTTTTATATTGAACTTATATACGTAAATACCCTTGCTTTTTCCACTGGTATAGGTTCCGATAAACAGGTAAGGTTCCTGGGAAAAACACGAAAAAGAAATCAGGAATAACAGTAATATCAGATTCCAGCGCATGGAAAAAGTTTTAAAATTAGACTTCTGCAATTTACATGAAAGGTATTACCAACCAACGCAATAAATGAATGGGGTAGAAGCGTTATTCATGTTGAAATCCGATCCCCATGAAACTGAAATTGCTTAGCTGCAGCTTTCTGTTATTTGTACTTTCCTGCCAGTCATTTCCCGATTCGATGAATCCTGAAATTGGTCAAACCAGTAACGCTGCGTTCGCTGGGAGTACCTCTTCAGTAAATAAGAAAGGAAGCATCACATCAACTGATAAGAACACTGAACCGTCAGCGGTTCCGGTCAATATTACAACACCCGCCACGGTTATTCCAAAAGCTTCTGTGATACTTTCGAAGAAGCAGGTACCCATACTTTGTTATCATCAGATACGTGACTGGAAACCGACCGATTCAAAGGTTTCACGCGAATATATTGTTCCCCCTGCCGCATTTGCCGCCCAGATGCGTATGCTGGCCGATAGCGGGTATCATACTATCTCACCGGACCAATTATATGCCTACCTGATATCAGGCGCCAGATTGCCTTCTAAACCCATCCTGCTGAGTTTTGATGATACCGACCTGGATCAGTATACCGTTGCTTACCCGGAAATGAAGAAATACGGTTTTAAGGGTATGTTCTTTATCATGACCGTATCACTGGGTAAAGCGCATTATATGAGCCGCGAACAGGTACATACTCTTTCTGAGGAAGGAAATACCATTGGATCACATACCTGGGATCATCACAACGTAAAAAAATACGAGGGGAATGACTGGATAACCCAGCTTGACAAGCCTACAAAACAATTGGAACAGATCACGGGGAAAAGTATAAAATACTTCGCCTATCCCTTTGGATTATGGAATACGGCCGCCTTCCCCGAACTTAAAAAGAGGGGCTTCGTGGCCGCTTTCCAGTTGAATGAAAAACCAGATCCAGTGGACCCATTATATTCCATCCGGCGAATCATTGTACCCGGAACATGGAATGGCAGTGTGCTACACCGGTGGATACTCCGGGATTTTTAACCGAAGTCACTATCTTGCTTCTCATGATCTCTCCTGAGAAGGCTACCATGTTCCGCAACCGGCTCACCAAAGTGTTCCGGCATATGAGCAAACTGGCCAGACGGCAGGAAGTCAGTTGCTACAGGATCTATGACCATGACCTGCCTGAATTTCCATTATGTATTGAAATGTATGAGGATTGGCTCTATGTGGCAGAATATCGACGCAATCACCATATGGAAGAAGCAGAGCATGAGGAATGGCTCAGTAGCTGTAAAACAATCATTGAGGAGATCACCGGAATCCCTGCCTCCAGGATCGTATTGAGAACCAGGCAGCGCAAATCAAACCGCCAGGATCAGTATCAAAAACTGGATGATGAAAAAGAGTACATGGTAGTCAGGGAGCAGGGACTCCAATTCAAAATCAATCTTACAGACTACCTGGACACCGGATTATTTCTGGATCACCGGATGACCCGTGCGATGGTGCGGGCATATGCCGGAGGTAAAAAACTGCTGAACCTGTTTTGTTATACCGGCTCGTTTTCGGTGTATGGTGCCGCCGGCGGAGCCGCTGAAGTGGTCTCCGTGGACCTGTCCAAAACCTACCTGAAATGGGCAACCGAAAACATGGAGTTAAACGGATTCTATGATCCGGCAAAACATTTTTATCTGCACGAAGATGTAAAACAATATCTACCCAGACTACCGGCTGGATATTTCGATCTGGTCATTATGGATCCGCCGACATTTAGCAACAGCAAGAGGATGGAAGACTTTCTGGACATCCAGCAGGACCACCCCGTCCTGATAGCGCAAACGCTCGCCGCCATGAAACCCGGCGGTCAGATTTACTTCAGTACAAACTTCAGCCGCTTTCAAATTCAAACAGAATCCTTAACCGGTTGCACCGTTAAAGATATTACCCGGGCTACCACGCCTTTTGACTTTCAGGGTAAGCTGAACAGGTTCTGCTTTCTGATTACAAAAAACTTCTAAGGCTCAAAGCTCAAAGCACAACACCTGAAGCCATTTCATTTTTACTTCCAGACTTCCATTCTTCCAAACTTCCACACTTTTCTCCGTTTTTTCCATTGCTAAAATATTTAGAAACAGGCTGTTTCACGCTGATCCTGTTGCTATGAATTTGAGGACAATTTACTTAGTAAGAATAAAATAAATAATATATTAATTATTAAATGTTTATATCAGTTAACTCTAGTTAATATAGATTAATATACTGCATAAATACTGCCTGTTTTAATTGAAATAATGCTTACTTTCGATTCTTTGTTTTCTCTTGATGATAGTATGTGAATTACAGTACTTTCCACCGGTTAGCTTCTTTTCCACTTTGTTTGGAGAAACATATTTCTATTTAGATATATTTGAGATTTATCGAAAAATGAGTTTTCGTAACCGTTGTCTGATCGCCGGAGCACAGGGAGTTATTTCATTGTCGGTGCCGTTGCATCAGGGAAGGAATCAACAGTTACCGATGAATGAAGTCCGGATTTCAAATACCGAACAATGGCAGTCACGTCATTTCAAATCCATCCGGTCCGCTTACAACCGCTCTCCTTTTTTTGATTTCTACCAGGATGAACTTGCGGCGATTTATCGACGTCCGTTTGGTTTGCTGGCTGATTGGAATACGCATTGTCTGGAATGGGTAAAGGAAAAACTGGGCTGGGAAACAGAGATCCGTTTTACAGATTCGCCCATACTCTATCAAAGTGATGGAATCACAGATCTGCGCAACAGGATAGTGCCAAAAAATTTTATGGAATGGAAACCGGCGAAATACCGGCAGGTGTTTGAGGAAAGAACCGGTTTTTTTCCAAATCTTTCCGTCCTTGATCTTTTATTTAATACAGGACCGCGCGCATCTGAATTGCTTGGCAATTCAGATGCGCGAGTATGAAAGACTGAAAGTCTGGAAGTCTGGAAGATCAGAATACCAGAGATCTGGATGTCTGTCTTGGTCTTTACTCTTTACTTTATGCTTTAAGCTTCAAGCTCAAGAGCAATCATCTCCGCGATATCAAGCACTCTGACCTGGTCTTCTTTTTCTTCGTGTTTTACGCCGTCGGTGAGCATGGTATTACAAAAAGGACAGGCGGAGGCGATGACCGTTGCGGAAGTTTCGATGGCCTCGTGGGTTCTTTCAAAATTGATCCGGTTAGTTCCTTTTTCCTCCTCTTTAAACATCTGGGCTCCGCCGGCGCCGCAGCACAGTCCCTTGCTCCTGCAACGTTTCATCTCAACCAGTTCGGCATCCAGTGCTTCCAGGATTTTCCTGGGCGCGTCATAAATGCCATTTCCCCTTCCGAGATAACAACTATCGTGATACGTGATTTTTTTTCCTTTAAAAGATCCGCCTTCTTTTAACCGGATCTTTCCTTCATCGATCAGCTGTTGAAGAAAAACCGTGTGATGAACCACTTCATAATGGCCACCGAGTTCGGGATACTCATTTTTCAGAATATTGAAACAGTGAGGACAGGCCGTCACGATTTTATTGATTTTATAATTATTTAATGTCTGAATATTCTGATAGGCCATCATTTGAAATATAAACTCATTACCCGCCCGCCTGGCAGGGTCGCCGGTACACATTTCCTCCTTGCCGAGGATAGCATACCGGATCCCGATCCGGTTGAGTATGCCCGCAAAGGCCCTTGTGATTTTTTGCGCCCGCTGGTCATAGCTGCCAGAACAACCCACCCAAAACAAAACTTCAGGCAATTCTCCGCGACCTGCCAGCTCAGCCATAACGGGTATATCCATGTATAAAAATTTTACCGTGTAAATCTAAAGTAAAATTGCCTGCAGGTTCAGTGCTGATTCGGTAATTTTAAGGATAATTCCCGTTATGTCCGTCGATGATAAAATGCTTTTAATCCGCAATTACGATCTCTGGTGTCATCTTTCAGATAAAGATTATGAAGATCTGAAAATAGAACACCATTTCCTGGAAGTGCCCAAAGGCGAATACATTTATTTTGAAGCCTATAATCACAACAAGATATATTTTGTAAAAGAGGGTTATATCCGTATCGGCCATATCGATTCGGAAGGAAACGAGAAAGTGAGTGAGATCATTCAAAAGGGCGAATTATTCGGACAAATCACACTGGAGCGTAGTAACCTCCATGGCGAATTTGCACAGGCTTATAAGCAGGATGTAAGCATCTGCGCCTTCTATATCGAAGACTTTGAAAAACTGCTGAAAAAACGCCCGGATCTGGCTCTGCGCTATAGTAAACAGGTGGGGGCGAAACTAAGAACCATCGAAAACCGGCTGCTGAATCTTTTAAACAAAGACGTCAAAACAAGACTGGCTCATTTTTTCTGGCAGCTGGTGGAAAACAAACTGGGTGAAACGATGCCCGAAGGATTCTGTATCCCGAATTACCTGAAACACGAAGACATTGCCAACCTCATCGGATCCAGCCGGCAAACGGTAACCACCATGATCAACGAACTGGAGGCCGAGGGAATACTATCTTACAACCGGCAGGAGATCTGCTTTCTGAATGTTAAAAACCTACAAAAACGGTTATCTGTCAATTAACCGACAACCGATGGCCCCGAAGCAGTATAGATTTGATCAAATTTTAAGAATGAAAGTACTGCTCACTTTTTTATCATTGTTCTCTGCATCCGTAGGATTTTCGCAGACGGATCTTTTCCGGACAAAACAGATTAACCTGGACAATGGAGTCGCGATCAAAGGATATGATCCGGTGACCTATTTTACCATAGGAAAAGCCGAGAAAGGGAAATCTTCTTTTTCCACATCATATAAGGGCGTCAGGTATCATTTTGCAGATGCCGCAGATCTGAACAGTTTCCAGGCAAATCCGGAAAAATATGAACCGCAATATGGTGGATGGTGTGCCTATGCCATGGGCCACGACGGTTCCAAAGTTGAGGTAGATCCGGAGACTTTTAAAATTATCAACGGGAAATTGTTTCTCTTCTATAACCGTTTTTTTAATAATACACTGAAGGCCTGGAATCAGGACGAATCCAAACTCCATACCCAGGCAGATGCAAACTGGCAAAAACTTCTAAAACAATAAACCCAAAAAACATTCAAATGATTTTGCGCACCATTGGAATTTGGATCCTTAGACTGGTTCCTGCCATTATTCTGCTCCAGACATTATATTTCAAATTTACCGCCCAGCCTGAATCCGTTCAGCTGTTTACAAGGATTGGGATGGAACCGTATGGAAGGATCGGGACAGGTGTGCTGGAACTGATTGCTGCGATCCTGATTTTGATACCAGCATATACCGGATATGGTGCTATTCTGGGGCTGGTCATGATGACCGGTGCCTTGTATTTTCACCTGACAAAAATTGGGATTTTTTTTGGAGGTGATGCCTTGCTTTTTATCTATGCGGTCATTACGTTTGTCTGCTGTGCCCTGCTCATTTTTATTTATAAGACCCGTTTGGAAAATCAGCTGAAAAGAAAATAGACAAGCATACGTACCATCATTTAATATATATGTTAAAAAGAGGACTGATCTTTTTCCTGTCTTTGTCGTTCCGGTGGGGATTTGCCCAGTATCATCCGGTGGCTGACGAATCCAGTGTACGATTTAGCCTGAAGAATTTTGGTTTTAGAACGAGCGGGTCCCTCGATGCTCCGACAGGAGATATCGTTTTCAATCCGGATGAACTGTCCAAATCCTCATTCCGTGTGACCATCAAAGTGGAAAGTATCAATACGGATAACGAATCACGCGATGAGCATCTAAAGGAAGAATCCTATTTCGATGTAAAAAACTATCCGCTGATACGGTTCGTATCTTCTTCAGTGAAAGAGGCTGATAAAAAAGGATCATATCAAACCACTGGTGTATTAACAGTTAAAAATAAAAGCAAAGAGATTACGATGCCTTTTACTGCAGAAAAAAATGGCAACGGATGGTCATTTTCAGGCGGCTTTAAAATGAACCGCAGGGATTATGATGTGGGCGGTTCCAGTACATTATCAGATGAAGTAACGGTTGATATAAAAGTAGTCGCCCGGTAATTAAAAAAATATTATTTTTAGTAAACGACGTTTATGGAACTGCAAAAAGCCGTTCAGCAGATATTTCTTCAGCTCACTGATTCTCTGAATCAGCTTCAACCCGATCAATATAATCAATCCTGTAAAAATTTATCCGGCAATACCATCGGCCAGCATGTACGGCACGTCATTGAAATGTTTCAATGCCTTGAAGCAGGTTATTATAAAGGAGAAGTGGATTATGAAAAGAGGAAACGGGATAAACATATAGAAACTGACAAAGATTTTGCAGCAAAAATCCTGAAAGGGATTAGCCGGCAGATTTCAAGAGAAAACAAAACTTTATTACTACTGACTTATTATGACGAGCTGCAGGAACAACCGGAGAAAATCGCAACAAATTATTTCAGGGAGATCGCTTATAATCTGGAACATACCATACATCACATGGCGCTAATCCGTGTTGGGTTCAGGGAACTGGGTGACCTGCCGGTGGATGATTCTTTTGGCGTTGCTTCATCTACACTTAAGTATAGAAATCAATGTGCACAGTAACTTTTATTCCTGCGGGCAACCATTTCTTTTTTACATCCAGCCGAGATGAACATGCTGACAGGCCGGTTGCGCTTTTCCCGGAAATTTATGAAATAAATGGTTGTCGTATTCTTTTTCCAAAAGATCCCCGGGGTGGGGGAAGCTGGATTGCAGTAAACGAAAACGGTCATGCGGGCGTCATGTTAAACGGTGCCATGAAAGCTCATGAGGTGAACAGACCCTATCGGAAAAGCCGGGGAATCATTTTACTTGATTTAATTTCACAATCATCGCCAGCAGATGCTTTTGAGGAAACAGACTTCAATGGTATTGAACCTTTCACAGTTATTCTGTTTGAAAATAAAAATCTGTATTCCGGTAAGTGGGATGGTCAGATGAAATGGCTGGAATCGCTGAATGCGAAAAAATCACACATCTGGTCTTCTGTCACTTTATATAACCCGGTAGCGATCAGGAAAAGGGAAGAATGGTTTCATAAATGGCTTAGCGAAAATGCCTATCCCGGCAGTCTGGACATTATTCACTTTCATCAAAAGGGCGGCGACGGCGATCCTTTTAATGATATTATGATGAACCGCGATCATACATTGTTTACCAATAGCATCAGTTCTATTCGGATTTCCCCTGAATCAGCCAGTTTCCGTTACCTCGATTTGCGGAACGGAAGAAACGCGGAAACATTTCTTGCATTTCAAAAAACGGTTCAGGTAAAAGCATGAACGCCTTGCCGGGCTGGAAAAAAAAGCCCTTCTGGATACGTTTATTTCATTGGGAATACTGGAGTTTCAATACGGTGTATGCTCCCGTTTATCCCGTATTTATATTTCTTTGTCTGAGGGCCCGTTCGTTCTTTTTCTATGCGGCGTCCAATCCCAAAATAAAAAATGGCGGATTCCTGGGAGAATCGAAGAAAGACATCTATGATTTGGTGCCGCAAAAATGGCAACCCCGGACTATTTTTTTCACTGTTGGTTCCAGTCCGGATTCTGTTCTTGAAAAACTATTGCAGGCAGGGTTCCATTTTCCAATGATAGGCAAACCCGATATTGGTGCCAGGGGGAGGGGAGTAAAAAAACTGGAGAAT